>CAIYFY010000488.1 GCA_903925535.1 uncultured Bacteroidota bacterium
TGCAGGTTCGAGTCCTGTTCCGGGCACAAGCAAGGGGATACTGGTGTAAAAGCCGGTATCCCCTTTTTCATGCTCAGAATTCGATTCTCAGAGTACCCATCCAGTTTCTGCCTGCCTGCGGGAACAGGCCGGTCTGGCGATAAACCCCGGCGCTGTCTTCCAGCGAATAAGGATCATCGGGACGCGGGTCGTAGCCTGTTGAGGTAAAGCGGTAAACCCAGCCATTGTTGGCGTATTGTTCATTCAGCCAGTTGTTGCAGGTAAGAACAAAGCTGCCTTTCTGCTTTCTCAGCCATGGAAAATCAATATTCAGGCGAAGATCGCTCACCAGAAAGGCATCCAGCCTGGCAGAAGATCCGGTGTTGTCGAGGAACTGGCTGCCCACATATTTACCGATCGCTGTCAGTGCCAGTCTGGTTTGATTTTTGTCGAGAAGCGTGCAGCCCACCTCTCCACGGGCAATCAGATCCGGTGAAAAAGCCAGATTTGTATTTCTGTACTCAATAACATCCTGTCCGCCGGTATCCCAGTTGTCGCGGTACTCGGTGAAGCTGCGCACCTTGTTCCGGCTGAGAGCGGCATTGCCTGCCAGCTGCCATTTCCCGGACACCCAGGCTGCCTCCAGTTCCATTCCGGCCCGGTAGCTGTCGGGCACATTGGTACGGATATATGCTCCCACATCATTGATACGGCCATCCGTAATCAGCTGGTTTTTGTACTGCATATAGAACAGGTTGGCGGCAAATGACAACCCGTCTTTCCCGTAACGGATGCCCATTTCCGAGTCGCTCAGCCGTTCGGCCACCGGGCGCGACGACGGGCTCGATTGAGTGTAGTCATCGCGGTTGGGTTCACGGTGACCAATACCCCAGAACGCATAAGCACTCAGGAAATCGGAAAAGGTGTATGTCAGGCCTGCTTTGGGATTGAAGAAGCGGTGTTCGGCGCGCTGGGTAGCCGGCTCCAGATTCTGATTGTAGCCCACAAAATCGTAGTTAACCATCCGGCCCTGCAAATCCAGATAGGCGTTCAGCTTCGGAGTAAACTGTTTCTGGGCCTTGATATACAGGTTCGCATCCAGTTTGGAAGCGGTATTATCGTAGTACCTGAAGTCCTTGCCGTTACCCACCGGCCATTCCGACCAGATTACCTTTCCGAAATGATCACCGGTGTAGTGACTGAGAGCGCCTCCCGCCATGGCATACGTACCCGAATCGGAGCGCGAGTCGCGGCGGACAGCGAATGTAGCTCCATAAAAATGGTTGTCCAGCCAGCGCTGTCTGATCAGATCAGTTTCTTCAATAATCGTATCCGCAACAAGCAGCGGCTCGAGGCCGTACCTTTGGAAGCGCTGATCGGCTTTATACTGCTCAAAATAGCCATTACCGCGGGTATAGTGTCCGTTAAGCTGGAGCAGCCACTGCGGAGCGAAGGCATATTTATAGTGCAGCAGATAGTGATTCTGGTTGTAGTTGTCAATTTCATTATTGTAGGGCTCGCCCGTCCGCTCTGCTCCGGCACTGTTGAAAGTGCGCAGCACCGGATCATTGACATACTGTGCGGGCACCCCGTTCCAGGCTTGATAGGTGATCTCCCGCCCCAGCAGCGCGTGAGCCTGAAAAGTGTGTTTGTCGCCGATATAGGCCCCTGACAGGTGCATGGAGCGCAGACTGGCACTGGCCCGATCAATATAGCCATCCGACTCAATAGCAGAAGCCCGGCCGGAAAAAGCCCAGCGGCCTAGCAAACCGGAATGAAGCTGAGCCGACAGGCGCCGGGTGTTGAACGAGCCGGCAGATACAGCCACGGAGGCCGATGGGTCTGTGACAACCCTGGTCAGGTCCAGGTTAACCGTGGCACCAAAAGCGCCAGCACCATTCGTACTGCTTCCTACGCCACGTTGTACCTGAATTTCAGAAGCAGAGGCTGCCAGATCGGGCAGATTGACCCAGAAAACATTCTGACTTTCTGCATCGTTTAGCGGAACCCCGTTGATAGTTACATTGATACGCGACTGATCGCTCCCGCGTATGCGCATACCCGTGTAACCGGTGCCGGTGCCGCCATCGGAGCTTTCCACCAGGGATGGTGTGGCTGATAACAGGTAGGGGACATCCTGCGTGTGCAGGGTTTTTAGGATTGCTTCAGCCTTGAAATTGTTGTGTGGCACAGGCGTGCGCGCACCAGCGCGTGTGGCCTGAACCACGACTTCTCTGAGTGAGGCAGAGTCCGGAGTCTGTGAGAATAAAGGAGAGGAAAGAACAAGCGGCGCAAACGCCAAAAATCTGACAAGCCTTGTCATGAAAAGTGAAGATTGAGTGAAACATCCACCTGCGAAAGGGGTTTTCGCAGATGTAGTGATGCCACTACCCGTCTCAGTTCCTTGCCCGGAATTACCCGCGCAAGTTCGATGGGTTTCAGAGCGTGTCCAGTACTTTCAAGCCGAGTCAAAAATGACTTGTTTTTGCCATCGGCAGAAAATCCTGGACACGCTCTTATCTCAGCCGGCAAACGCCAGCACCCCAATGAGGACCGCAAAGGTCACGAATATTTTTCAATCAGCGACACGGCATTTTGTAACCTGTCTGTCACATTGCCTGAAGAAATGCTGTAATTCAAACCTGTTTCCCTGAGTAATTGTTCGTACAGGCCGAATAATTCGTCGCGGTCGGCGGGGTTTTCCCGGAGCGGGTCGGGTTCCCATTCAATGTCCGGTTTACAGAGGAGGTACAGCGTGTCGGGAGCGGCAACCGGGTGAAGGGTGTGTTTTACATATCCGTACCTGAAGGATTCCCAGATTCTGACGACCGTCCAGTCGGTATCACAGACCAGCAGCCAGTGTTCAGCGTGCGCAGAATACCAGTATTCCCAGGCAGTCTGTCCGCGTGCGATGAGTGCCAGATCGTCGTGGTTGTACTCCCGGCAGAGCGCGCCAAGGAAAGAGCGGGCGAACTCGGGAACTACATTACAGCCATAGAAGTCGGCCAGCGCATGTGCGAGCGTGGTTTTTCCGGAAGATTCGGGGCCTGTAAGTACAACTCTCAGGCGTACATGTTGGGATATCATGGTAACTTTGCGGCGCTTAATCAATTCAGTGAAACATGCACAACATTGAGCCTCATTATCAGTGGCGCGAACTATATGCTGCCGAGGAAGATCCCGATTCGCCCTTTTTCGGTCGCAAATACAGCGAGTTCCAGTATACGCACAAGTTGTACAATTTTTACCTGCATCCTCAGTGGGATGCATTCGGTTCATCAACGCTGTATGGCAAGATATTGTTCGTGGATTACGACGATCAGTTCGCGCTGATTGAGCTGATTGGCGAATGGAACGACGCGCTTTACAACGATATCATGCACCTGAAGCGGCGTGTACTTGAAATGCTGTATGAAAAGGGCATTGTCAAGTTCGTACTCTTCTGCGACAACGTCCTGAATTTTCACAGTTCAGAGGATGATTATTACGCCGAGCTGGCCGAGGAGGTTCACGAGGAAGGCGGCTGGGTGGTATGTATCAACACGCGGCAGCACGTAATGGAAGAGATGCAGGAGGCCCGGCTGCAGCATTACATCCATTTCGGGGATGAATACAACGATATGTTCTGGCGTTCACAGAAGCCACTGATTGTCTTTCAGGTCATAGATGCCATGGTGAACGGGCGGGTCAAGCGCCTTACTTCCTGACCTCCATTATCCGGGAGGTCATCATGGAAGCCACTTTGTCGCGCAAGGCAGGGATATCGGCATCTGTCAGCTGCGCGGTTTCAATAGGTGTTTCCCATACGATGCGAACAACTCCGGGCTGCAACCAGGAGTCGTCGGGACCGGCTACCCTGTCAATATTGGTGATGGTCTGCACTGCAATCGGAGCTCCGGTCTGTATGGCTATTCTGAAAGCACCGTCATAAAACGATCCCAGTGGTTCGGATGATCTGTTTCTGCTTCCCTCCGGGTAGATAAAGATACTGATACCCTTTGCCAGTTTCTGTTTCAGCATGACCACACTGCGGGCGCGGCTCATCGGACTGCCGCGGTCAACAATCAGGCACATCTTTTTCACTACCCAACCGAAAATGGGAATTTTCTGCAGCTCCTGCTTGGCCAGATACTGATATCCCCCCGGATAAGCCCTGGCGTTCAGTATAAAATCGAGAGAAGACTTGTGGTTGCCCACAATCACATAAGACTTGGACGGATCCAGCTGATCACGGCCTTCCACCACCATAAATACGCCAATCAGTGGCAGAAATACATTGGTGAAGGCGTGGTGCAGCCACCAAATATTGTACCTGAGCGCCCTTTCTTCAGAGAAAACAGCCGAGTTCAGGAATAAAACCAGCAGGTTAAATCCCATCATCAGCAGGAAAAGAAGCACAGCCCAAAGCAACCAAATCTTTCTGAAAATAATCAAAGTTAAAACACCTTTTGTTCACCGCAAAAGTATGTTTACTTTTCGACCTCGTTATAATTAACTGAACCCGATGTTTAAACACCTGCTACCCTCTTTCTTACTGATTATTGTTGCGACAACATTATCCACGGCCCAAAATCAGGGATTTGCTGTTCAATATACCCTTCCCGACTCGCTTTACGTCTGCGGGGCAGACACGCTGTTTGTTCATCTGAAGAATAATGGCACGCAACCCGTCTCCGGAAATTTGTCGGTAAAACTGCCGGGTGGTATCTGGTATGAACCGGGCACAACAGCTGGTGCATCGGAGCAGAACATCAGCAACCTGGCCGAGCCGCTGTTTGGTGTGAGTGCCGTGCAACCGGGATCCACCCTTACAGTATCTCTGCTGATCACTGCAGACTGTCTTGCTGCACGCGGTCTGAATGCAGGCAGTCTGTTCCCGTGTACGCTGGGATTTAACGGAGGCAACGTTACAGCCTCTGTTGTAACCAACTCCATCGCGCTGGAGACCGGTTTGCTGCTGATTGAAAGTGTTGACGATGTATATATGGAGGGTGAGCGTTTTGACACGCTTTTCCGGAAAATATGCGTAAAAAACACCCGCCTTGGAGCCATAAAGCGCGTTTTCTTTGAGGACACGCATGCAGCCGGAATCAGTATTTCCATGGATCAGGTCGTGAGCAGCACATCGGGCTCCCTGCTTTTCACCGCAGAAATTGCTCCGGCGCTGATCAGCTCAACCGGCGACAACGATGAATTGCTTGAGCTGGGAGAAACTATCTGTTTCACAGAAAAAATTATCATACAGAGTTGCGGAACTCCATCCTTCCTGTTGCCGTCCATGCTCAGAGCCGGTTGGGGATGCGGAACAGAACTTTGCAGCTACGACAGTATTCAGGCCAACATACTGATTAAGCCGTCCACACTCGTCCCCGATCTGAATTTCACAGGAATCACCAGTCAGATCGTGAGCCAGTGCGCCAGTGAGGGCGCGCGCATGGGGGTAAAAATAGTCAATACAGGAGGAGCCCCTGCTAAAAATATTATCATCAGTACCACCTTCGAGGCTGGAGGTGGTACCAATGCAGTTGACCAGACGAGTGTGATATTGAGTCAGTCGGGCGTAAACTCGCCATTGGTTCCAAATGTTGCCGAGCCCAATGTGTTATTCTCGTGCGATCCGGGAAAGGCGAGCAGTATGACACTGATAATTCCGGAGATAAAAGCCGGTGACACGGCAACCCTCACCTTTGACCTGCTCAGCTGTGCCTCATTTTGTGACCAGACAAAGGCAGATTTGCGTATTGACTACTACTACCAGAAGGATTGTCCGCCGGGAGGATTTGTTTCGGGCTATCTGAACCTGAAAACAAATACGGGTGCTCAGCTGAACGAGGAAATATTCATGGATGTGGAGGTCTGTCTGAAAAGTGGCAACTCCTATCCCGTGACCCTGAAGGTCAGATCTCCGCAACTGCTAACCTCCGGTCGTTTCATGCATATTGACATGGCCTTGCCGACGGGCGTCAGTCTGGATCCGGGTTGTCCGGCCACCCTCGCAGGTGCAAGTCCGGTGAGCTACACACAATTTCCCGGCGGGAGACTGCACTGGGTGTATGCCCTGCCGCTCCCCTCTCTCCAGATGCAGATGGACTTTTGTATCCGGTACGATTGCGACCCGACGGTACCCTGTCCGCAGCCCCCAGCTCCTGACCCTGATTTTTTTGATGTGTACGTGGCCGATTGCACACCCTGCATCCGGAAAATGTCGGTTATTTCATTTATTTCCGGCTTGTCAGACAGTACCACGACCTGCGGCATCGGCGTTTGCAGGGAGTACGACCTGGTACTAGAAGACTGCTCATCGGGCAGCGGTGGCGGTGGCGGCACGGGTAATTCCGGGTTTCTTCCGGGCAATTATCAATGGAAATTCGATGCTTTCCGACTGAATATCGGTTACAAAGACAGCGATGACGACCGGATTGCCGACGATGGCAGCCGGGCCGTCAAAAACGAAATCCGGCGCGACCGTTTCCTGGCAGGAGATACCATGCGGGTGGAGTACTGCGGATTTGTTGATACCGGCGAGATAACCATCTTGCCCAGAAATATCTTCCACGAGGCATTGCTGAGCGACATGGCGAATCCGGAGAACGATTCCGTTTCCCTGCTTGATTTGCGCACCCGTATGTTTGAGGAAACCCGGTTCAGATTTCTGGGCGACAGTATGCGAATCAGGTATGCCGACGGAACGTCAGTTTCGCTTGGTATTGCCAATCTGCTGGGTACCAACGACAATAATTTCATCCGGATGCTGATACCCAACAAGTATCCCGACAACCTGCTGGACCAGCTGAGTTCTCAGAAGCACAGTTTCGGGGTGAATTTCGGTTTGTTGTATACACAGGGATTGCTCCCAAGGCCGATACTGGGCCCCGGAGATTCCATATTTTTCTATACGGACTTCAAAATTGACCTGAATTACAACGAAACGAACGACAATCCTGATAATCCGGTGCTGGTTGGCATACAGACAGCGCTCAGTCATGGCGACCGGCTGTGTGCCTGGACACAGACACCCCTGGTCAAACAACAGTATTCCGGATTCCGGTTCAAACTCAAAAACAACACCTTTAATATTCGTCCGTGCGAGCCATCGCTGGAGGTAAGCGATTTTAATTACTCCCTGCGAATAGCAAGGGCCAACCTGTTTACCAGAGAAATTCGTCCACTCGGAGTAATTTCCGCGTACCGGCTTACTGTGCCGGGCGCCGTAACAGCCAGTTCAGTCAAGGTTAATCAGCTGGTTCTTCAGGATAATCTGCTGAAAATGAGCAACATACCGCTTCCTTTTGTGCAAACCCCCGGATTTATGGACGTTGACTTCTCCCCTGTGTTTAACTCGCTGGTGGATGAAGGATTCCTGCTGAAAACCAACACTATTTTTGATCCGAACTGCACGTTCAAACTTCCGGACACTTCCCGGCAGATTATTACCACCACCTTTGAGGGATGCCTGAACGGCGATAAAATGGTATTCGACACAACGCTCAAAAACCAGATTGGGTACTTTTCCAACTACCCTGATCTGGATATCAAATCGGCAGATACCGTCATTATTTCTGACAGTCGCAACTTTGAAGCCGATTTTGATCTGAAGAATCTGTTTGTAAACACCGCAAAGAACGTATGGCTGAATGTACAGTCATCGTCAGGACTGAGCAGCAACTTCAGTCTGCTCAAAATGCCCGCCGGACAGCAGATACCCGCCGTTAACAGCCTGTTCAACCTGCCCAACTTGTCGGGATTTTCATCGTCCTCGTTCAGACTCAAAGGCGAAACCACCCACTGCGCCACCGATACCCTGCTGCTCATATATGGCTGGGACTGTTCAACCTACACCGACATCACAGCAGCGAGCTGTTCGAGAGATACTTTCAGAATACTGGTCAGACTGGCCAAACCTGAGCTGGAACTGGATATTATTCAGGAAGATAACGATATCTCGCTTTGCGACACTTCCGGCTATTACACAATTGAAATTTATAATGCCAACACAGGCTATGCCTATGATGTTTCGGCCACTATACAACTGCCTCAGGGTATGGAAGTAGAGCCGGGTACATCACAGGTGCAATACGCGCCGGCCGGTTGGGTGAACATACCTGATCCGACTGTGCTGAACGGAAACCTCGGTTTGTGGAAACTGGCGGAAATGATTCCGTTTATCACCGACAATGGCCTGCCCGGTATCAACCAGTCGCCGGCGAATACCATTTTTCTTCGTTTCAGGGTGCGGACGACCTGCGGATTTGTGTCCAACACACCAATTATCTACGGCGTAAGCGGTAATGAGCCTTGCGGGGCGAGCACCAATAAACTGAATAAACCGGGTGAAGAAATAACGATACAGGGGTTAACGCCAACCTATGGCGTATCCGTTTCAGTCAGTCAGGTTTTCGGGTCGAGCGTCTGTGGCACTTTGCAAACCTTCCAGACCGTTATCACACTGCTGGGCAATCCCTCTCCGGGCGACAGCATTTACGTAATCCTTCCGGAAGGCGTTCTTTATCTCACCAATTCATACGACCCCGGTCCGGGTGCACCCGCCGGACCACCAACCATTATTCCCGACGGATTCAGACTGCCATTACCTCAGGCGACCGCAGGGAGCCAGTTTTATTTCTTTTTTGAGGCAAAATTCAGAGGCGACACTGGTTGCAAGGACTTAAGCCTGACCGTTCAGACACGCGTCAGGACAGCGGCCTACTGCGCTACACTGGGCGCGCCCTGCGATATCTACATTGCTACCGGTTCTTCCACCATACCGCTGCAGGTGCTGCATCCTGAACTGGTGATTGAATCGGCCACTGCCGTAGTCAGAGATGGTCAAATCACAGTGGGCGTGAATCTGGGAAACAACGGGACTGTTTTAGCCTACGATGAGCAGGTGAATATCTGGTTTGACAGGGATGGAAGTGGCACCATCAGTGCAGGTGATACCCTGCTGCTTCCGATACACCAAATATTCGGCATTGGTCCGGGTGAAACAGTACTGTTGACGGACAGTATGCCTTTCAATCCAGCCTATCTGTGCGGATTGATGGTTGAA
>CAIYFY010000489.1 GCA_903925535.1 uncultured Bacteroidota bacterium
CAACTCGTACATTTTAGGAAGTTTTATACCATGCTCTAAGAGTAAACCCGCACACATTTCTTTTGTAAGTCTATTTTCAATCAATGGAAAAATAGCCTTTGCCATCGGATACTGTTGTGTGAATCTTATAGCACGATTGATTTCCTTTTTAGAATATTCAAAACCAAATATTTGGGGAGGATATCCTAATTCTACTTCTATCCTTCTCCTAACTTTCTTTTTCAATTCCATGGTACATCTGGCACCGTTCGGACTATTGATAAATTTGGTTTGTTCGATAACATCAAACTGATCTTTATATTTATCATTCTTTACTATTGATATGTCTATATCGTACCATTTTTGGCAGTCTGAAATAAACCGTTCATTATCAGCATGAGCGGAATCAATATGGATATAAAACAACTTTACATTATCTTTTCCATACTTGTCAATAGCTAACTTACAGGCTACCGCACTGGTTATGCCGCAGGAAAACCATCCAATGTATTTTGAAATTTCCATATTACAATGCCTTCTTAGAAAAAATTTTTTTCAATCAAATTATGATCTTCAATTTTTATTTTTATACCTATATCCGGATGCTTCTTGTGAATATCGTCTCTGACGGATTCTACATGCAGACGACCGCCTCTCCCGAACGGGAGAGGCGAACCGCCTCTCCCGTGAGCTTTTTTATAACTCGCTTGTAAGGATTCGCTAAGCATTTCGAATTGCCTCTTTTTAATATCGGTCAAGAATTTGAATACTTCCTTTTCATCCCCGATGAAAATTTCATTTATCCAATTACCGGATACTGTTACTTTCTTTATTTTAGAACTTTTCTTCATACTGAGAGTTCAGCGTTTTTAAGTTTGTTGCAAAATTCATCAATAGAACCGATAGTTCTACTGTAATATTTGTGATAATTACTTGTCGCTTTCAGAGGATTCTTTAAACGATCTGCAATGCGATCTCGGACTATCTGAGAATCTTTCATGGTTGCGTGCCAGTCATGCAGGAATCGCTCAGGAATTCCGGTCAAATCTACTGACATAGAAGATTCAAATCCACGATTGGCGCATTCTTCGTTCACGACAATCAATCTCCGAATGACATATAACAGTTTTGGAATGAAAAAGTTAATATGCCCAGTATTCAAGCAGAATTCTTCTGGTACTGCTTTCGGGAAGTAAGTCGAATTGCTCAGCAGTTGTTTCCGGATTGTACCAAATGGTATTGCCAATTCCCTTCGCTCCGCTCGCAAGTGCGCATCGGATAGCATTGATGGTGGGACTCCCGCGTTTAATCTCATAACAAAGTAGTAAGTGATATGCCAGCAAACAGATGGCAATGATGTCTTTTTTTTTTCTTAGCAAAGATACACTTTTCAATTTACTTGACATATCACTTAACACTTCTTTAACAATTTACTTTCCAGTGCTTCCAAATCCCCCTTCACCGCGAACAGTGTCGGAAAGTTTATCTGATTCGACAGGCTCAATAATCGGA
The DNA here is from genome assembly GCA_903925535.1 of uncultured Bacteroidota bacterium. Lineage (GTDB taxonomy): Bacteria > Bacteroidota > Bacteroidia > Chitinophagales > Saprospiraceae > M3007. Next base: position 1,492 of record CAIYFY010000489.1, read on the forward strand.
TACGGCATTATAACAAGTTGACCGATTCGTTCGCCCGGGGCATAAATTGGGCGAGTGTCCTGTGAATCCTTTTTATGGGCAAAGGTTGCTCTAATTGATCCTCGGTAGTTGCTGTCAATCGCACCAACCGAATTTGTCAAAGACAGTGAATAGTCCCGAATTGAACTTCGGGGGAAGATAAACCCAGCGTATCCCTCCGGAATTTCGACAGCAATGCCCGTATCGTATGTAACGGTAAAGGAGTTATTGTCAATTATTGATATTGCGGTCAGATCGAGACCAACGTCGCCGGGTCGAGCGTAAGACGGAATAACGGCATCCGGAGATACCTTTTTAAACTTGACTTTCATGGTAAACTTCTAATAATTTTTTAATGCAATTTAATTCTGATCTCGCTCCTGCAAGCGCATTGTGCGGAGAAGGCTCCGGTTCGAGTCCTAAACGTACCGCTATTTTTGCGTGACTCAAAGATTCCTTGAAGTGTAGAACTCCCATGGAATGTAAGTCTATGTAATGATATTTGAACGGCCACTTGGTCGGAGTCGTCTCGTTATATATCTCGTGGAGATGTTTGAGAAATTGAACATCGAACGATCCGATGTTATGTCCTGCCAAAATATTAGCCCTTCCTTCACACCAGTTCAAAAACTCAATATATATATCGAGTGGATTTGGTTTGTTGACATCCCGAATTTGATCCTCAGTGAACCCATTAATAATCAGTGCTTGGTCGGAAATCTCATTGTGTTCAAAGATATTACACTCTTTGTAAAACTCTTGGCCTGTTTTTGAACACACCGCTCCGATGGATACTATTTGATGTACTCCCGGGACTAATCCCGTTGTTTCAACATCAACGACAATACAGTCAATCATTGTTTAAAAGTTTAATTGTTTTGTAAAGTAAACCTTGTTTACTGATTTCGGAGAAAAGTCTGCTTCGAGTTGCCAACCTTTGTATCCTGCACCAAGTTTACAAGTAAGTTTATTCGATAAACCAACGGACACTGACCAATTCTTCTGTACAGGTTCAATGATCCGTACCGACGGCTTGCATTTTATTTCGGGATTAAAAATCATCAACTCACCCGCAGTTCCGATAAAGTACGAAAAAATGTAATCATCTGTCTCTACTGTATCCTGATAATCGTTTGCAGGAATAGACATCGGATTTTCTTTTATCACTTCTATCAAAACGGAATCAGTTAGGTGTTGAACAAGTGTATCCGTAATTGTAATATATCGAGTTCTAATTTTTGTTATTGGCACTTCGACCGGAACAAGAACAGTATCTCTGATAGTATTGTTCAACAAGACTGTATTCTGTCCCACGTGTTCAGGCAACACAGTTTCTCGCTTCACGTGAACACAGTGTCCTAACCAACCGAGAAGAATGCCAACGCATAAAAATACGATGGAGTATGTAATATTTTTTATCATAGTATTAAAACCTTTGGCTTATTTCTTGTTTAAGTATTTAAAATTTTTTCTTTGGCTTCGCTTCTCATCCCACATTTTATACAACGCTCGTATCAGTCTTCTCTGTCCATCGCTGTCTATATTTTCCCAGCCACGAACTTTTAACTTAA
>CAIYFY010000490.1 GCA_903925535.1 uncultured Bacteroidota bacterium
CACAGCAGCCATGGTTGCCTTGTTGTGCGTGACTACAATAAACTGCGACTGTGAAGAGAACTCTCTGATGATGCGGTTGAACTTCTCAATGTTGGCATCATCCAGCGGGGCATCCACTTCGTCGAAGATACAGAATGGCGCCGGCTTGAGCAAATAGAGCGCAAACAAAAGGGCAATGGCGGTGAGTGTTTTCTCTCCACCCGACAATTGCGCAATAGTTTGTGGTCGTTTACCCTTGGGTTTGGCAATAATATTTACATCCGACTCCAGAGGATTATCCGGATTGGTCAGCACCAGATCGGCAGAGTCGTCCTCGGTGAACAGCGTCCGGAACACATTGATGAAGTTCTCGCGTACCTGCGTGAACGACTCCAGGAAACGCGCAGTAGCTGTCTCCTCGATTTCCTTCATGGTTTGCAGCAAATTGTCCTTTGCGCTCAGGATATCATCGCGTTGCTGAGCAATTGTGTCGTGGCGTTCCTTGATTTCGTTATAGGCTTCGATAGCCATCGGGTTAATCTCACCATAGTTATCAAGCCTTCTTTTCAGGTTATTTACCTCCTTTTCGAGCGAATCCCTGTTAAACTTCTCGTCCGGATCCCGGTTAATCACATCATTAACTCCTATGCCGAACTCTGCGCGCAGACGCTCGCCAATCGCTGTGATTTCAAACTTTACGTCCGAGAATCGCTCCTTGATGCGGTTGACCAGACTTTGCAGTTCCTGCTGTTTCCTGAAATTGTCGCGCTGTTTGTTTTCGAGCTCGTGGATTTCATTCCTTGCCTTGAAATAAGCCTGCTCAACACCGCTGAGAGAGGCCTCTTTTTCTTTCTTTTCGGCGTATCCGGCTGCCAGCTCTTGTCCGATACGGGAGATGTCTGCTTCAATTAATCCGATCTCGTCGGTATGCCGGGCGAGGGTAGTTTGTGCCGAGGCGAGCGTCTGCCTGAGTTCCTCCCTTCTTTTTTCCCGGAAACCGAGTTCCTGGCGAAGGGTATTCACCTTGTTTTGCTGCTGAATGAACCCGATATTGTTCTGATTGAAGGCAGCACTGGCCTGACTGAGTTGGTCGGCTACATCCCTGAACGATCCGTCGGCATTGGAGAGTCGTTCGCGAAGCGCTTCTGCCTGCGCATTCTTCTCCAGCAGCTGATTTTCAATGGAGGTGTTACTGGCAGTCAGCGATGCTATGCGCTGGTTGGCGTCGCCTGCCTGCGCGTCGAAATTGGCTACGAAGGCGGCAATGTTGTCGAATTTGGCCTGTGTGCCCGCTCTTTCCTGTCTGATCCGGTTGAGTGCTTCCCGCTCGCGCTGAAGAGCGGCCGACTGATCGGCATTTTTAAGCGCCTGAAGGTGGGTGCGTATGGTGCCGAGCTGCACATTCAGCTGACCTTCGGTGGATTCCAGCTTTTTGATATCCGTTTCGAGTACTTCCAGATTCTTCTTCCGGCCGATTTTTTTTCCTTCAAAGAGTCCTACCGAGCCGCCGCTCATACTGAAACGGCGTCTGACCATTGTACCAGCTTTGGAGAGTACCGTCATATCGGCGCCTGCCGGCAGGACTGGCGTATCTTCCTCTACAATAACCACATTGCCCAGCAGGTATTCAATCAGGTGTCTGTATTGCGGCTCGGCCTCTACCAGTTCCACGGCGCGCACTCCGCCTCCGGGCAACAGCAGTGGCATTTCGTACTGACTGAAAGCATCCAGGATGAAAAAGTTGGCGCGTCCTTTCTGGCTTTTGCCGAGCAAAGAGATGGCTTTTACGGCTTCGTCGGCATCGGGAACCACATAGTAGTTCAGATAGTTCTCCAGGTAGTTCTCGATGACAACCCTGTATTCCTCGCGAACATAGATCAGATCCGACAGCAGCGGGCACCTTTTGGCCCACTCTTTATCCTGACTCAGAAACTTGATACTTTCCGGAAATCCTTCCAGCGACTCCACCATACTCTTGGTGAGTTTGAACTCATTGCGGCGGGAGTCGAGCTGGCGGTTGTGATCGGCCTGTTTCTTCTGAAGAATTTCCAGTTCCTTCTCGGTTTCCCTGATATCCGATCTGCGTTTCTCCTCGGCGCTTTCGGCCTGCGCAATCTTGTCGGCCTGCGCCTCCTCAGCTTCCGACTGTTCTCGCAGCCTGAGCTCCAGCACCTTCATTTCCTCCTTTCTTGCTGCGATATCGTTCAGTGTTCTTTCCACATCCCTGCGCAGATTTTCGATCTGGCTGGCCTGAATAGCCCTTGTTTTTTCCAGTTCCACAATTTCCCGCTCGACAGTCTGCTGTTCTCTGACGAACTCGTCCAGATTGCCTTTCAGCAGATTATGGCTGGATCTGACCTGATCGAGTCTTTTGCGGGCATCTTCCAGGGCTGCTTCGAGGTCAGCCTCTACATTGCGTTCGTAGTTGAGATCGGTCTGATATCCGTCCACTTCAATTTCCAGTGATGCCACCGTACGGGTGTTTACTGCAATCTGGTCGGTAAGCCGCTGAATATCGTTGCTGATGAACGTTCTTTTCTGTTCCAGCATCGCCTTCTCGTTTTCGCGGCTTCTGATCTTTCCGGTCAGCCTGTTGACCTCCTGCTGTTGCGTACTCAGGGAAGTTTCCTTGTCGGTATGACTTTTCCTTTTTGCTTCGATGTCTGCTTCGAGCAGTCGCGACATGGCCTCGGTACTTCGGTAGTTGTCTTCCTCCCTGGTAATCTGGCCTTCCAGTTCCTTGTAGGTCTTTTTATGCCGTGCGAGGTTGTGAACCGCCAGTTCGATGCTCAGATTTTTATATTCATTTTTGAGCTCGTAATACTTCTGAGCGCGCTCGGCCTGTTTTTCCAGTTTTTTCAGCTGGTCAGTGATCTCGAACAGGAGGTCTTCCACGCGGTCGAGGTCGGCAGCTGTGGCTTCCAGTTTTTGCTGGGTTTCGTGTTTTCTGGCTTTATATTTACTTACTCCAGCGGCCTGTTCAAACATTTTCCGGCGCGCCTGCTCCCTGTCGCTGAGCATGTCCTCCACCATATTGAGTGCAATAATAGCGTAGGAGTCGGGCCCGATTCCGGTGTCGAGGAAGAGCGATGTGATATCCTTCAGTCGGCAGGTTACACCGTTCAGACGGTATTCGCTCTCACCGCTCCGGTACAGAATCCGGCTGATACTTACGGTCGTGTAATCGGTGGGTAGAACATTTTTGGTATTGTCGAAAGTGAGCGTGACCTGGGCCATCTGGCCCTCTTTTTTCTTTTTGGTACCGTTGAAAATGACCGACGACATCTTGTCGAGGCGCAACTGACTGCTTTTTTGCTCGCCGAGCACCCACCGGATGGAGTCAACCACGTTGCTTTTTCCGGAGCCGTTGGGGCCCACCACGCCCGTTACATCTGCATTGAAATGCAGTGCAGTTTCGTTGGCAAAAGACTTGAAACCCTTGATTTCTAACGATTTAAGGCGCATAGGCAGTAATTTTCACGGGGTCTGTTTTCCAAAAAGGAGGGCGAAAATATGATATATGACTGAGATAAAAGAAAAAATTACCTTCATCGCATCATGCAAAAAAAAGAATAATTCAAACTTGGAACAAAAACTTTCCCTACTTTTGCGGGCATTTTTTGAGAAGCAACCAAAAATTTCAGTAAAGATATGGCTAAACGCAAATCCGAACAGGCA
>CAIYFY010000491.1 GCA_903925535.1 uncultured Bacteroidota bacterium
AAAGTGAAGAAACCTGGCTGGGCAAAAACATCACGGACACTGAGTACACCGAGGCTTAGCCACAATGTCAGGGATATTTTCCGCAACAACTTGCAGAGGCGGTTTGTCATATCTGGACTTGTCGCAATTCCGGGCTACGGGAGGAATTACCGGTATTTTCGATAAACGGGATTAAAACAAAACAGATTATTCTTCTGAATCGGCAGTTTCAGTATTCTGTGACTGATTAATACGCTTCCGGAGCTCATCAGCAGATACGCTCAGAATGGTTTCACCGAACTCGTTAACGTTTGCATCCAGTTCACTTCCTGGATCGCTCTGTTCCTGATTTTTTGACACTTGCTTTTCCATAGGTCACGGGTTTATGATTTGATTTATGAAGAGATATGTTCCAGAAAACGGCGGATTCGCGCTGCCGATTCTTCTCTGCCCAGCGCAACAACAGTATCGAATACAGCGGGGCCTTTCATGGTGCCGACGAAGGCAATCCGGAGAAGGGGAAGTATATCACCGGGTTTGTATCCGGCTGTTTGTATCAGGCCCTTTACCTGTTCTTCCAGCTGTGACGCTTCGAAAGGCTCAAAATTAGAGAAAAATTCTGTCAAATTGTTAAAGAACGGAATCAGGTTTTCATTCCACTTTTTGGCGATTGTTTCCTGATCGTAACTTTTAACCGGTTCAAAGAAGTAGTATCCGGCTTCCACAAAGTCGGGAATGAACGTAACGCGCTCTCTCATCAGCGAGGCAACCTGCCCCAGGTACGCCATATCCGTGTTGTAGCCCTTCTTCTCCGCGTGGGGTAAAATCAGCGATGCCAGTACATCTGTCGGCAGCGACTGGATATATTTCTGATTGAACCATTTCGCTTTTTCAAAATCGAAACGGGCGCCACTCTTTCCAATGTGTTCGATGGAAAACTCGGAAATGAGTTCGTCCAGCGTGAACAGTTCGCGGTCGCCGCCCGGATGCCAGCCGAGCAGTGCCAGGAAGTTGATCATGGCCTCGGGCAGAAAGCCGGCCTCCCTGAACCCTTCGAAACTGTCCTCTGAAGTTTCTCCCTTCCAGCTGAGCGGGAAAACGGGCATTCCGAATTTGGCTCCGTCGCGCTTGCTCAGCTTGCCACTGCCTACCGGCTTCAGTATCAGGGGAAGGTGCGAGAAAACAGGCATGGTATCCGACCAGCCGAAGCCCTCGTACAACAATACGTGGTGGGCGGTGCTGGGCAACCACTCCTCCCCGCGTATCACGTGCGTGATGCGCATGAGGTGGTCGTCAACCACATTGGCCAGGTGATAGGTGGGCATGCCGTCAGCCTTGAGCAGCACTTTGTCGTCGAGTTCACCGCTCTGAAAGGTAACCTCCCCTCTCACCAGATCGTTTATTTTGATTTCTCGTCCGGGCTCCACTTTCAGGCGGACTACATAGGGACGCCCCTCCTCTATCCACGAACGGGCATCATCCATACCCAGCGTGAGGCTGTTCGTCAGCGTACCGCGGGTCAGGTGGTTGCAGGTAAAGTTGTCTTCGGCCTGCCTGCGCTGTTCCAGTTCGTCGGGGGTATCAAAAGCGTAGTAGGCATGACCGCGCTCTACCAGTTCATGAGCAAATTTGTGGTATATCTCTTTTCTGTCGCTCTGTCTGTACGGACCCTCGTTGCCGCCGAAGCCGACACCCTCGTCGGGCACAATGCCCGCCCATTTCAGGCTTTCAATGATGTAGTCTTCTGCGCCGGGCACATACCTGCCCTGATCAGTGTCTTCTATCCTGAGCAGGAAAACGCCGTTGTGCTTCCTGGCAAACAGGTAGTTGTAAAGTGCAGTACGAACTCCGCCAATGTGCAGAGCTCCGGTCGGTGATGGAGCGAATCTTAGTCTCGGTGTCATATTTGGGACAAAAGTAGCTCATTTATCCCCAAATTTGACTTGCTTTGCACGCAAGTTTTGTTTTTTATTGAGTTTTTCGATGTTTTTAGCCAAAACACCCGCTGTTATCAGGCTTCTGATGCCTCATTACCTCTGGAAATTTCCGGACAGCAACCGGAAAATATACCTGACTTTCGACGATGGCCCGGTACCCGGGGTAACTCCGCGGGTGCTGGAAATTCTTCGGACCTATGCCGCCAAAGCTACATTTTTCTGCGTGGGCGACAATGTACGCAAGCACCCGGATATATTCAGGCAGGTGACCGACGACGGACACGCGGTGGGCAACCACACCTATCACCACCTGAACGGGTGGAAGACATCTGACAAGGATTATCTGAGTGACGTGGAGATGTGCAGGTCCGTGTTGCCCTCCAGGTTGTTTCGACCGCCTTACGGACGGGTAAGCCGGTCGCAGGCTTCGGTGCTCCGCCGGAATTACCATATTGTCATGTGGGACGTGCTCAGCGGCGACTATAGTAAGGATATCTCGCCGGAACAGTGTTTGTCAAACATCACCAATAACGCCGGTCCGGGATCGATCATAGTCATGCACGACAGTCTGAAGGCAGAAAGGAACCTGCTTTTCGCGCTCCCCCGCATGCTGGAGCATTACGCATCGGCAGGATTCCATTTTGAAGTGATTGATGAACAAAAACTCAGAAGCCATTCCCTGTGACGGAAATGGCTTCTGAATAATATTCATCTGATTGGCAGGTTACACAGGGTATCAGGGCATCAGCAGGGTCTCTTTCCCGGATTTACTGGCAGATTGCTCTGTTTTCTTTGCAGCAGTCTGCTTGCTGACTGATTTGCTCTCTCCTGCATGCATGTAAAGCAGCAGGCCGAGCGAAAGATGAAGGGCGACAGCAAGTACCAGCGCGTGATTGCGGTGGCCGCGGTCGGAAGAATAGGATGAACTGTTCATAAATGAGTTTGAATCGGTTTGGACATTTATATATACCAAAACGATGCCAAATATTGATTAGTTTCCGCTATTTTATAAATAAACGTTAAAACGCGACAAGATTCCGTTAATATTTGGCAAAGTATGCCTGTCACAATATAATTCCGACAGAGGCCGTGATACTTCTCCCGTCGGAAGGCCAGACACCCGGCCCCGGGTACAGTTGGGGCCTTTTGGTGAAGTACTGACGGTTCATCAGATTGCTTATACCCAGTCGCGCTGTAATTCGGCGGTATCTCCAGGTCGCGTTAATATCCACCAATCCGTACGACGGCACCTTGCCGGCAGCCGCTGTCGGCGAAGGTATTTCCGTATTGAACGGGTCGGCGAAGGTAGCTCCGGTGTAGCTGTACAAAACAGAACAGCTGACGCTGCGGTACCTGACGGTGAGTCCGTTTCTGGTAATCAGATCCGGCACACTTTCCACCCTGTTGCCTGCGATACTGCGGTTTTCCCTGGCGTTCAGGCGCAGTGAATCACCGAGATAACGGGCATTAAAAAGTGCTGTAGAGGTAAAAACAGAAAGACTCAGTCGCTGACCGGCATAAAACTGGTACTCTGTGAATATTTCTGCCCCGTTTGTGCGAGAGTCGCCGATATTGGTCCGGAAGAGCACGAATGTATCCAGATCCGACTCATACCTCGCAACACTGCCCGGACGGTTGTTGTACTGCAGGCGAAACACCGTGATGTCCCACCTGAGCGGGCCGGTACTGCCTCTCCAGCCCAGATCGAGGTTATACCCGTAAGAGTCTTCCAGGTTTTTGTCTGACCGTTCGTAGATAGTGGCGGGGATGATATCCTTGAACAATACCGGGCGATAAGCCTGGGAAAATCCTCCGTACACAGTGTGACGTTTGTCGGGTTGCCACTCGCCGTTCAGTCCGAACAGCGGAAAGCTCCGGTTGATGCGGTTGGGGAGCTCTTCGGGATTGTAATAAGTTGTAGTTCCTGACAAATCGGAGCTTCCGTACTCATATCTGAAGCCGGGAGTAACTGAAAACTTGCCCAGTACAAACCTGTTCTCCACTGCAAGGGAAATATTTTGGGTGCGCAGATGCAGATCACGCCCCCACCCGAACTGCGGATCAATACTGAAATCGGCATCGGAGCCGGTGGTGCCCCTGCCCTGCTGCCGCCTGTTCAGGTCGTTGTAGAAGCCCTGCACAGCCACAGACAGGTGGTGCGTGTATGCACCTGTATTGTATGCATGCAGGAGCCTGAGTTCGACCGTATTGCTGTTGAACACATCTATATCCACCTGGCGGCGGTTATACTGGAGTGTAGAAGTATTGATAGTGTCAGGAATACCGGCCACCCGGTCGAACAGGACGCTTCTGCGTTCACCCCTGACACCCGAAATAGTGCATTTTAGCAGGGTATTTTCGGAAATATGCCAGGAGGCTATTGCGGAGGGCAGCCATATTTCAGGGTTAAAATAGTTGCGCGTGCGCGTTGACTGCCGCGGATTGGCGGCGAACATGGCATCGGTTAACGGGCCCGGGTTGTGATACAG
>CAIYFY010000492.1 GCA_903925535.1 uncultured Bacteroidota bacterium
CATCGTCTACCTGCTCGAATCGTGGCACACCAATATCAACAAAAGAGTGGTGAAAACCCCGAAACTGTACTTCCTCGATACGGGACTTGCAGCCTGGCTGACCGAGTGGACCTCACCCGAAACGCTGGAAGCGGGAGCGATGTCAGGAGCCATTCTTGAAAGCTGGGTGGTATCGGAGATCATCAAAAGCTGGTGGCACAACGGCAAGCGTGCCCCCATTTACTACTATCGCGACAAAGATGCCAAAGAGGTCGATCTGCTCATTCATCAGGATAGTACACTCTATCCGGTCGAAATAAAAAAATCGGCAAATCCGGGAAAAGATGCCATTCGCCATTTCCAGGTGCTTCAAACACTGAAACAACCCATCGGGCAGGGATGCATCATCTCGCTGGCCCCCATGTATCTCCCGATCACATCAACCATCGATAACGTATGAACTTGCAACAAAAAAATGGACACCCTAAGAAGCCATAGCTTTTGGTTGTTGTTTATAACGTAAAAACTCAACAGGCGATTTATACCCCAAGGTTGAGTGCTTCCGTTTCCGGTTGTAAAACACTGCAATGTATTCAAACAGGCTGTGTCGGGCCTCTTCTCGTGTTCGATAGTGTTCAGAATACACCAATTCGGTTTTAAGGGTTTTGAAAAAGCTTTCCGTAACAGAGTTATCATAGCAGTTACCTTTACCGCTCATACTCTGAATCAGGCCATGTTTCGCCAGCTTCTTCCTGAAGGATTTACTCGCATACTGGATACCTCGATCCGAATGAATAACTACTCCTGGAGCTGGTCTCCGGTGCATCAATGCCATATCCAGAGCAGGGTTCACCGTTGTTTCAGCCGTCATTCGCTTGCTGAATGAATGACCGATTATTTCACGATTGTACAGATCCATAATGACCGTCAGATAGAGCCAGCCGCTGCCAGTCCACACATACGTCAGGTCACTTGTCCAAGCGTCATTGATAAAATCAGCCTTAAACACCTGATCCAGAAGGTTATGAGCAATCGGCTCCTTATGGTTTGAGTCTGTCGTTACCTTGAATTTTTTAGCCACTTTAGACCGAATCCCCATAGATTGCATCAAGCGGGCTGTCCTTGGCCGACTGCACTGGAAACCTTCCTCTTGCAGGCAAACAGCAATCCGAGGGCTACCATAGATTTCTCGATTCTCCTTATGGATTCTTTTGATGGCTTCCTTCACTTTCCTGGTCTCTATACTACGGTTGCTTTCAGATCGCTGTGTCCACTGGTAATATCCGCTGACAGAAACATCCAGAACCCGGCACATGGTTCTGACAGCGAAAATGCTCTTATAACCTTCAATAAATGAATATTTTAGAAGGGCGTCCTTGAGAACACAGCCAACGCTTTTTTTAATATTTCTCGTTCTTCAGTTACTATCCGAAGTTCGCGTTCCAGCTTGCGGAACCGTTCGTCTTCTGGATCTTTCAGATGCCCGCTTCCGGGAAACGGTGCCACCTTATTTGCTGAATATTCCTTTTCCCAACGGCGCAGCAAATCAGCCCTGATTCCTAAACTGGCGGCTATCTCGGTGAATGATTTATTACTTCTGATCATTAGTTCAACGGCATCAACCTTGAACTCTTTACTATACTTCCTGCGACTCTCGTTGCCTGTCTGTGTCATGTCTCATATCTCCTTTTGATTGAAGATATGACTTCTCACACTGTCCACGAAAATATAGCAAGTTCATCTGGTTAAAGTCGAACTGGCA
>CAIYFY010000493.1 GCA_903925535.1 uncultured Bacteroidota bacterium
ATCGCGGTTATTGATGCATTATGCTGATCGAAATTTTCAAAAGCAAAATCCACCGCGTCAGGGTGACGCAGGCCGACCTGAACTATGTCGGCAGTGTGACCATTGATGAAGAGCTGCTCGAGGCGGCCAATATCTTTGAAGGGGAAAAGGTCCAGATTGTCAACAACAACAACGGCGAGCGCTTCGAGACATACACTATTAAAGGTGAAAGGGGCAGCGGTGTGGTTTGTCTGAACGGCGCAGCCGCACGCAGGGTGCAGGTAGGCGACATCGTCATCATCATGGCGTACGCACTCATGACTCCCGAAGAAGCCCGGACGTTCAAGCCGGCTACCGTCTTTCCCGACGAGAATAACCGGCTGGTGAAAAATGGCCGGTAATCTCAGGCGGACCTCTCCTCCAGACTTTTCCTGACTTTTGCCGGCGGTAAAAAGCCTGTTGCGGGCTCTTTAATGAAATATTGAACAGTCTTTTAAACCATGACTGTTTTTTCAGGTCAGACATCAGACACTCATCTGAAATATCTCCCGGCTATGCCTGCATTTCTCCTCAAATGTGCTCTCCGCACGTGCATCCTCTTTCTGATTCTGTGCTCTGTAAATCTGAACGCCCAGTCGCTGTACTTCCCGCCCACTACCGGTAACACCTGGGAAACCTCTGCTCCGACATCACTCGGCTGGTGCCAGGAACGCATAGACAGTCTGTATCAAATGCTCGACGACAACAATACCCGGGCATTCATCCTGCTCAAGAACGGTAAAATTGTGCTGGAGCAGTATTTCAACGGACATAACCCGTCGCAGATCTGGTACTGGGCATCGGCCGGAAAATCTCTCACCGCTTTTTTGGTCGGACTGGCACAGCAGGAAGGTCTGCTGAGTATCCACGATAAAACGAGCCAATACCTCGGCAATGGCTGGACTTCCTGCGACAGCGCGGCTGAAAGTCAGATAACCATCCGCCACCAGCTGACCATGACAACGGGGCTCGACGACGGGGTGGAAGATCACTACTGTACGCTGGACACCTGTCTGACCTGTCTGGTACCACCCGGTATCCGCTGGGCATACCACAACGGACCCTACACCCTGCTTGATTCGGTCATGGAAGAGGCTACGGGTGTTACTATGACTCAGTTTGTAGCCCAGAAACTTAGAACGAAGACCGGCATAACAGGCTTGTACCTCCAGAATGGCTACAATAATGTGTTTTACAGCACCGCGAGGAGTATGGCCCGTTTCGGTCTGCTTATGCTGGGCAACGGAAAATGGAACGGAACGCCGGTAATGACCGACACAGCCTATTTCCACGATATGATTCACCCGTCGCAGGCGATCAACAAATCGTACGGATATCTCTGGTGGCTGAACGGCCAGCCGAGCTACATGTTGCCGGGACTGCAGCTGGTTGTGCCCGGATTTATGAGTCCGGTTGCGCCGGCCGACAGCTATGCGGCAATGGGTAAAAACGGACAATTTGCCAGTATTACACCGTCTGAAGGACTGGTATGGGTCAGAATGGGCGACGACCCGGGCGGTACGGCTGTTCCCTACCTGCTTTACAATAAAATTTGGGATTATATCAATCAGTTGTCCTGTGTGTCATCGGCAGTGAAACCGGAAACAGCGGATTTTTTCGGAATTTATCCCAATCCGGCAACCGGGCTGATGACGCTGGATTTGCCGGAAGGCGAATTTTGCGGAAAACTGAGCGATCTTTCCGGACGCAATCTGCGGGAGTTTGCAGCGCTGCAGGGACGTACCACCATGGATGTTTCCGGTATTCCAGCGGGAACATATCTGTTGTCGCTCAGTGAATGCGGCGAAGGGACAAGAATAAGCAGGGTGATTATTATTTCAGATTGAGCAAATCAGGTAATTTTGCCCGCTCTGACCTGTACACCAAACCAATTTCTGCGATGAAGCAGTTGCCCAATTACGTCCGCGGTGCCTGGGAGTCCCCGGCTGGATCCGAAGTTACACAGCACAATGCCTATACCGGAGAAGTCATATCTGTGGCTGGAGAAGTTTCCGACCCGGCCTCTGTGCTCGAATACGGGCGCAAGGCAGGCGGCACAGCCCTCCGCAAAATGACATTTTTTGAGCGCGGCCTGATGCTCAAGCAGCTGGCGCTCTATCTTTCTGAACGAAAGGAGGCGTACTACACTGTTTCTCACCTCACCGGTGCCACGCGGACCGACTCCTGGATTGACATTGACGGCGGCATTGGCAACCTGTTTGCCTATGCTTCCCTGCGGCGGCAGATGGGCAGCGAGCGATTTTACGTGGATGGCTCCACTGTCGGACTTTCCAAAGAGGGCACCTTTGTTGCCCAGCACGTCATGGTCCCCAAACACGGCGTGGCCATTCACATCAACGCCTTCAACTTTCCGGTGTGGGGCATGCTGGAGAAATGCGCCGTTAACTGGCTGGCTGGCGTACCTGCGGTGGTAAAGGCATCGGAGGTTACCTCCTTCCTGACCGAGGTTGTTGTTCGGGATATTGTGGGATGCGGCCTATTGCCCGATGGGGCACTTCAGTTCATTGGCGGACAGGGCAGGAATCTGATCGAGCATGTGGAAATGCAGGACGTGGTGACATTCACCGGATCTGCTGCCACCGGGCGTATTCTGAAATCGCACCCGCGACTTGTAGCAGAATCGGTACCGTTCAATATGGAGGCCGACTCGCTGAACGCCATGGTGCTGGGCGAGGATGCAGCGCCGGGAACACCCGAGTTCGATATCTTTATCAAAAATGTGCGCTCGGAAATTACCGTCAAGGCCGGGCAGAAGTGTACGGCGGTCAGGCGCATCATGGTACCCGCCAGGTTTCTGGAGGATGTGCAGATACAGCTTGGCAAGGAGCTTTCCCGCACGAAAGTGGGCGATCCGTCGGTCGAGGGCGTGCGCATGGGCGCACTGGTAAGCCGGACCCAGCGCGAGCGGGTTTTACAGAATCTCGGTTTGCTCACCCGGTCATCATCGGTTGTATTTGGCGACCCTGAGCGATGCGAGGTAATCGGGGCTGATGCCAAGAACGGTGCCTTTATGTCGCCCCTGCTCCTGTTGAATGAGCATCCTTTTGAGGGCGTGGATTGTCACCATGTGGAAGCATTTGGTCCGGTAGCCACCCTGATGCCCTACAACGGAATCGAAGAGGCTGTGGAACTGGCCAATATGGGAAAAGGTTCGCTGGTATCTACAATATGTACCATGAATCCGGGCATAGCATCGGAATTTTTGATGGGCTCGGGCGCGTGGCACGGGCGCATGCTGATCCTGAACAGAGAATCGGCGAAAGAGAGCACCGGTCACGGTTCGCCCATGCCCATGCTCACGCACGGGGGCCCCGGGCGCGCGGGCGGAGGAGAGGAAATGGGCGGACTGCGGGGAGTGAAGCACTACCTGCAGCGCGTAGCACTACAGGGCCACCCTACCATGCTCTCGGAAGTTACCCAGGTGTATCAGCGCGGAGGCGCCAGGCCAGAGAGCGAAGTACACCCGTTCAGAAAGCACTTCGAGGACCTTCGTGTAGGAGACACACTAACAACTGCCAATCATACTGTTTCCGAGACCGACATCACGAATTTTGCCAATGTTTCGGGGGATAATTTTTATGCCCACATGGATGTGACCTCCCTGGAGGGCACCCCTTTCACAGGGAGGGTGGCCCACGGATATTTCATCCTGTCGAAAGCAGCCGGTTTGTTTGTGGAAGCCCGCAAGGGGCCGGTATTGCTCAATTACGGGCTCGACGAATGCCGTTTTCTGAAACCGGTATATCCGGGCATGACCATTGGCGTAAAGCTTACGGTCAAGGAAAAAATCGAGACCGAGCAGCGCACCGACGACACACTCCCGCCACGCGGCATTGTGCGCTGGCAGGTGGACGTATATGATGAAACCGGCGAGACGGTGGCACTGGCGGTAATTCTTACAATGGTGAAGAAGAAACCTGTTCAATAGCCTCAAAAAATGATTGCTGCACTGCTCAGGGACAAATCCCTGAAACCCAAAG
>CAIYFY010000494.1 GCA_903925535.1 uncultured Bacteroidota bacterium
ATTGGCGGATCCAACGGCAAAACAACTACCAAGGAACTTGTTTCTGCGGTTTTGAGCAGCCACTATCCCTGCCATTTCACAAAAGGCAATTACAATAACCACATTGGTGTGCCACTGACGCTGCTGGCCATGCCGCCCGGTACCGAGGTGGCTATCATCGAAATGGGTACCAATCAGCCCGGCGATATAGATCAGTTGTGCCGTATCGCGCTGCCCACTCACGGACTCATTACCAATATCGGTAAAGAACACCTTGAGGGATTTGGCAGTCTGGAAGGGGTCAAAAAAGCAGAAAAAGAATTATACGACTATCTGCGCCGCAACAGTGGCTGTGTTTTCCTCAATTTGTCCGAGCGATACCTCACAGCCATGGCCAAAAACAACCGGATGAAAGTCGGGTACAAAATGTCAGCAATTGAGGAGCTCCCGCATAATGGAATCATAGGAATAGAGTTGCTCGCGTTCATGCCATTTGTTCATGCGGCGTTCATATCGGACGAGGGGCCGAGGGTGGAAGTTAAAACCCGCCTGTATGGCCGGCACAATTTCAACAATATCATGACTGCTATTGCCCTCGGTATATACTTCAAGACACCGGCTCTGAAAATCAGGGATGCCCTGGAGCAGTACACGCCATCCAACAACCGGTCGCAGATTATCAGCTTCAGGGGCGCAACAGTGCTGCTGGATGCCTATAATGCCAACCCGAGCAGTATGAGGCCGGCTCTTGACAGTCTGGCATCCATGTCGGCGGAAAGAAAGATTGCCATTTTGGGTGACATGCTGGAGCTGGGTCAGGAGAGCGGCAAGGAGCATGAAGCCATTGTGCGGCTGGCTTCCCGCATGAAAATACATCAGCTGGTACTGGTGGGCCCTGAATTCGGCAAAACGCCATACAAAGATTGCGGAGCGCTGCACTTTGCCGACAATACCGGAGCGAAGGAGTGGCTCGACAGGCAGGAACTGGGCGATCATACGCTGATACTCATAAAGGGCTCCAGAGGGATACGACTGGAGGCGCTGGTACAGCAGTCATAGTATCCTTTTTCAGAATCTTTCCAGTGCCTGAACCAGTCGCTCGGGCAGTTCTTCACGACAGGCAGCCTGATAGTCCTGAAGCGAGCATGGTATCAGGCGGTGTCGTTCGAGCTTGCTTGTGGTATTCACGGGTACCTGCATCCACCATCGGCCGCTTTTGTTGCTTTTCCAGAAGGTAATCTGGTAGTTCAGTTTGCGCAGATAGACAATATACTCCGTGAGTCCGGTCTTAGAGGCCGGGTAATCGCCTTTTCTGTTGAAAAATCCGTCGAGAAAGTACCATAGCATTTGCGCTGTTACCTGTGCAGTCTGTGCTTCCCGGTCGCGTTCGTGAGAAAAACCATATACACCGAAAGACGTCAGTTTGTCGCTCATGCCTGCGTATCTGCATATCTGGCAGGACTCTTCGACGAACAGGCCAGAGGGAGTTGGTCGTTCCACTCCCGGTGCTTCCGACTGCCTGACAGCTGACAGGTGAAATGCCACCAAATCGGCATCGCGGATGACAGGCTCGGTCTCTTCCAGAGCCGAGTGCGTTTTCCCGAGACGGATCAGATCAAAATGCTTGTTTTGCATCATTTCAATATCTGAAGCAGACGTCTGATGTACCTGGTGGCCTATTTGTCCGAAGTGAAACAGCAGTGGATGTCGCGGGTGTAAAATGGCATTATATACTTCCTGCCCCCTGTAGGTTTCATCCACGACTACCATATTGACCAGCGCTTTGGTATCCTGATATGCCAGAAACTGGGCGTGGGCCAGTTCATTTTTTGCACCAATGATGATCGGAACGATTTTTCCGCTCAGCAGTTCATATATAACAGGAATCAGGAAGGCGGCTTCATTTTTTCGCAGGTTTCCGAGGTCAGCTACTGAATGGGCGGGAAAGGGGTTTTCGTAGCGATAAAGTTGCTCCCTGACAGCGTTGGCTTCCTTTTCTCCAGCTCCGATGATAGCTGCGCGCACTTTTTTCAGGTCGGGA
>CAIYFY010000495.1 GCA_903925535.1 uncultured Bacteroidota bacterium
AACAACTAGGCGGAAGCTATTTTTTCAGCATGCAACAAAACTGTACACCAATGATTATCCGGATTCTTTGTGTCATACTTGCCATAACTGCCACTGGCATCTCCCTCTTCAGTCAATCAACAGACTGTCTTCCTCCATCTGAAAACGATTTTAGTAGCGAAGCATACCTGAACTACGGCTACACCAATAATTCCTACAACTCGAAGTACCGGGTAAGTGGCAGTGTCGGGCAGCCCATCGTCGAAAGTTCACTGAATACGACCAATGTACTGGTTAGCGGAAGCTGGTCGCAGTTTCTTGTACCACCGCTGCCCGTAACCATCACGGCCTCGCAGGGAGAATTCCTCGACCGTATTCAGGTTAACTGGACGCCCAATCCGCTGGGGCCGCTTGCTACCCTTGGATACAAACTGTACCGCGACGGGATATATCTCGCCCTGATGGACCCGGGTACTTTCAACTATAATGATTTCAACGTAATTGCCGGCCGCGCATACCGATATTCGGTCAGGGCTTCCAACGACTACGGCGACGGGAGCCCGAGCGAAACAGTGGGTTTTATGGTTCCGAATGGTACCGTTACCGGTTGGGTATCCACATCAAGCTCGAATCCGGTAACCGATGCTCTGGTGTCGCTGACACCCCTGCAGGGTTACTCCATGTTGATAGATGGCAGCCCGGCAGCGGGCGGTGGAGTGGTGGTGGATACCACCTCGGGTACAGATTTCTTCCCGCTCACGGGGTCGCAGGACTATTCTGTTACTTTCTGGATAAAGAACAAGGGGCAATTCACGGGAAATGTGCTGGAATTTAACAATTACGGACTAACAATAAAGGGGTACAGCGATGGTATTCAGGTGTACCTCGGCGCCGAAGAAGGCTCCTCCAAAATTACCTACAAAACAGGAGCTGAGACGGAATGGCATCATATTGCCGTTACCAATTCCGGCGGTTCAATCCGCGTCTATCTGAACGGTGAACTCAAGTCGCTGAAGAACGTGAGTACAGCGGTTGTTAAAAGCAACTTTATGTACCTGGGTGATATCGGCAGTACAGGAGGCGACTGGAGAGGAAGCATAGACGAGCTCAGAATCTATCACCGGCGCCTGGATGAAGTAGCCCTGGTTCCGGTGATGACCACAACGGCTTCAGCTACTACCGCCGATTTGAAGTACTACTGGAAGTTTGACGAACAACTGGGCGACAAGTCCTTCGATCTCATCAAACGCGTGAAACTATACTTTTGTGGAGCCACCTTTTCCACGGCTACCTACAATACAAGTGGTACCGAACGTACTGACATTCCATACGTGCTGACAGCGGCGCTGACCAACAGCTCCGGGTTTTACGCCATTGAAAGCGCTAGTTATGGTACTGGAACTACATTTACGGCAAGAGCTTCCAAGGCCTTCTACATGAACTGGGCCCTCCAGTTTGCTGCTGCCAGCAAGTCTTATGCTGTCCTTCCCGATTTTTCGCTGACTCCCCAGACGAGCATTGAGACCTGGGTTTACAACGACGGGCCTGAGGCAGGGACGCAAACACTTTTTTCAAAGCGTCGCGGTACCAATCAGGTTTCACTGTCGCTTAGTCAAAATGTACAAAATCCCATTGTGAGTGATCTGGTGCTCAGGCTGGCTTCGGGTCAGCAGGCAGTGTTGGGCGAAGTGCCGGCAGGCTACACCCACATTACGCTTACGATAGACAGTACCGGACCAGCTGTACGAACCATCAAAACGTATCTGAACGGAGATCTGTCGTCGGTCAATGTATTTCCGGGGGTTATGGGCAACTGGTCAGACTCAACCTCCCGCTGGATACTGGGAGCTGATTACGATGGTTCCGGTGATTTCAGCAATTCAGCCAATTACACCAATTTCTTCACCGGCCTAATAGATGAGTTCACCGTATATAACAGTATTCTGGATACCGGAACCATACGCAGCCATGTTTTGCTGCCCAAAAATCTGCAGGAATCCGGGTTAAGGGTCTATTTCTCGCTGAATGAAGGAGATGGAGATGTGTTGCACAACGCGGGTTCACTGCCAATTATATATGGAAACGCGTATAATTGCCAGTGGAGTACCTATGTCAAGTTCCCGGATACAAAACCGCATGAGTTTGTACCCGCAACCCGGCTGCTCACGCTGAATCCGAGCGTAACGTCGGTGGATCAGACAGATTTTACGGATAAATCCCTGCTGAATGTAACAGGTTATGTGCGTTACCAGAATTCCGACTGTTTTGCGTCGAATGTGGAAATTCTGGTGAACGGAGCCAGCTATACCCCGCAGATATTCACCGATTCCACCGGAAAATTTTCTCTGGACATGGAACCCGGGAAATCGGCGACACTGGAGCCGGTTTTTTCTGATCATGCGTTTACACCATCTTTCTGGGAAATCAACAAAATAACAGCACCCATTACGGGTATTGTGTTCATAGACAATACCACACGCCGGGTAACGGGTCAGGTAGCCGGTGGCGATTGCCGAAAGTCGGTACTGAAGTATCCGCCCGGTCAGGGTCAGGGAACGCGCTGCGTGGTGAAACTCCAGTCGCTGAATGAATGTTACGAACATACAGATACACTATATACGCAGGACGGGAAATACTCATTCACCGGAGTTCCGGCCCTGTCTGATTATACTGTAGCAGTGGTGGAACATTCGGATCCGGTAGTCAAGGCATATTATCAGTCGAAGGGAGGAAGCAGCATTGATCTGAGCGAGCGTGACACCGTGATAGACTTTATTTACTACGCCAACCCGGAAGTCAAACTGGCATCGGGTCTGGAGCCCGTTCAGGGTTGCAACAAAATTGTACTGGAATCGGGCGATCTTGAACAGATAGAGGTACAACTGATCGAGCAGTACGAGCCGGAATATCTCAACGGAGTGGAAATTGATGAGGGAGTATGTGTACTTGACACGGCCAATTTCCGGTTTATCAATTTGCTTGCAGGAGAAATACTGGATACCGTACTGAGCAGGAGCAATCAGTTGCACAAACTAAAATACAAATTCAGGGTAGGGGATCCAGCCCCGACTCCTCCCTATACCAAGCTGATACAGATTATTGGTGAATCAAAGGAAGGGCAAAGCAGCAGTATTTCCTTTGAAGCACTGATTGAAGGTATTGTCAACAGGGAAAATACGTTCACTTCTATCACCCCGACCATTCCAACACTCATCCTGCGGGATCCTCCGGGAGATGCCAGTTATGCGTATGTCGAAGCTGGCACCACCATCTGCACATCGTCGAAATGGAGTCTGGAATCGGAAAATGAAACAGGTTTTGAAATGGAGACAGATCTGGCACCGGATGTTACGCTGGTACTGGCGCCGCTCGGTGTAGGTGTTCTGCAGACAACTGAGGGAGATGTAGGCCCGACGGCTTCGGGCTCTATCAAATTCGGGAGTTCACAGGAGAATACTACTGATGTTTGTATCACCCTGTCGGAAACGATTTCCACCAGCGATGACGAACTGATTGTGGGCAGTGCACAGGGTGGTGATGTCTATCTGGGTACGGCCATCAATATGGTATTTGGATTTGCGACAGTTGTCAGGTACGAGCCCGACTCCTGTATGGTGAAAACAGAAAAGGTACTGAACACGAAACCCGGGGGGGCTACCACCTATATGTACTCCGAATGGATGCTGACCAACAGTATTATTCCCTACCTGATTGATCTGGAAGACTTTTATCAATAGTTCGTGAAGTTTTTCCCGGACGATCCTGCTGAACCCCAGAGCCCAAAAAAGAAAAAGCGCGTACATTTGGGTTG
>CAIYFY010000496.1 GCA_903925535.1 uncultured Bacteroidota bacterium
GCAGAAGAAATCAACCCAAAGGTAATGAAAGCCGCCCGGAGAACAGTTACCGCTTGTTATCGTATATGACCGCTTGTTACGCTATATGACCGCTTGTTATAATTTCCGGGATTAATGGAGGCCGCTGAATAGATTTGCCACTGATTCCTTCAGTTATCTATCCCGGTGATCTGATCTTTCCGTTGGAGCCGGGCCGGTCTGCCGCCGATACACGGCAGACCGTTTTATTGCAGGCAAAACCGGATACAAAAGGGGCCGCTTCACACATATCGTGAAACGGCCCCTTCATATTCAGTTACTCTGACTTACTTTTTGATCAGCGACTTAAGTACCTCCTCATTCACTTTCACCTCGTATTCCTTGCGAAGGTCTTCAATCCACTTGCTCTCCAGGAAATCCTGATAATCGGCCACAGCATATCCGCGGGCTTCGGCCAGCGTTTTTCCGGCCGGAGCCAGTATCTCTTCAATTTTCAGGAAGGAAGCAGTTTTGGTAGTCAGATCTGTTTTGGCGTCAGTCATATCTCCGGCTTTCCAGAGCTGACCCAGATCTTTGTTTTTGCCTTTTTCGTACCGCCTTTCCAGCACAGTGAACACCTCGTTTTCCGGCGTATTGAACTTTTTCTGAACAGCTTCTGCACTGTTATTCCGGGCGTATCCGCGTATGTCCTCCAGCACTTTCGGGTCGTCGGTTTTCAGGGTATAGAACGTCACGACAGCCCGCTCGTCCCACTTGTACTTCTGACTCAGGTTGAGTCGGTAGTAATTCTCCAGTCCGGTTGAGTCAGCGTTGGCCTTGTCCCAGACGTTCTGCTTCAGGGCTTCGAACAGCAGGATACCCTCTTCATACTCGCGCATGAGAGATTTGAACTCTGGATAACGCTGGTCGAGACGCGCCTCTTCAAACTGCATGGTGGTTTCCTCCGTCCAGGCCTTGTACAGTTTGTCTATGGTTTCACCGATAAACATACCTGCGCCGCGCATGCGCTCGCGACTCGCGCGCGCGCAGTACTCCTCGAAATCGGCAATCGTATATGCCTTTTCTTTACCATACCGGTTCAGTACCGTCTGCGGTTTTGCCGGATCAGGCTTCCACTTGAAGGTAAGAAAAACCGTATCCACCTGTTTATCCGACCATTTTTTGAGCACATCGGAGTATTCCTGATAGCCGGCCTCTTTTCTGACACGGGCAATCATCGCCTGACGGGCATCCTCGCTCCGGCTGTCGCGCTTCACGCGTTCGGTGAGACCGCGCTTGAGGTCTTCGAACTTTCCAATGCCGCGCAGGCTGTTGCGTTTGATGATGTGATATCCCAGACTGGTTTCCACCGGCGCACTGAAATCGCCGTTGTTGGCCAGCGAAAATGCAGCATCCTCAAAAGCTTTCTGGTAGCGGTTGATACCGAAAAATCCGATGTATCCGGCCTTTGATGCAGTTGCCTTGTCTTCTGTAAATTTGGCACACACCTCTTCCCATTTGCCACCTGCCTTCAGGGCAGTCCAGGCACTGTCTGCCTTCGCCTGAGAACGGGCCTTTTTTTCGTCGGTATCGCCCTTGCGGATGAGAATATGACTCACTTCCACCTCGCCTCTTGCAGGACGAAAGCCGTTTACCCGGATCAGGTGGTAGCCGCTGGCCGAGCGGACAGGTCCGAGAAGTGTTCCTTTTTTGGCACTGTAAACAGCTTTTTCGATTTCATGGTAACCATCAGGGAGCATGGCTGTAATGAACCCAAGATCGCCGCGGTTTTCCTTTGCCGTTTTGTCCTCGGAACTGTCGGCAGCAATTTTGTTGAAATCTGCTCCTTTCTGTATCATTTTAAGCAAATGAAGACAGCGGTTATAGGCCGCCAGGGTATCCTTTGGCGATCTGGAGCGGTCGCAGGCAACGAGTATGTGAGAAATATCCACATCCTGCTGCATGCGGTCGTAGAGATCTTTCACCAGCTTTTCCGTCATTTCCTTGTCTTCCAGGTATGATTTGGACAACTGGCGCTTGTATCCGTCGAGTTCTGTTTTGAGCGAACTGATGGTATCGAGGCGCATATCGCGGGCCTTTTGTACTTTCAGCTTGAAATTGGTGTACAGTTCGAGGTAGTCGCGGAGACTTTTTTCACTGAAATCGGCCTTGTCCTGATTGGATTTGGCGTAGATGTATTTGAATTCCGAAACAAACACGGGATTCGCCTTGACAGTAAACAGAACCGGGTCGGGTTGGGCATAGGCGCCTCCGAAGTACAATACCGCGATAACTGCGGCCAAAAAGTGTTTGAGTGTCATATTAACGCGTTGAATTGGTATTTTGAACAAAAATTTGGCTGCAAAGTTAGGAAAAGGGGCAAATCGGAATACATCAGCCAGTCTCTTTGGTTATTTTTAACACCTTGCGTCAGGCTTTTTCAAAAAGCCACCAGACTGGTTTGCGGCGCCTTTCTACCCGGTAATGTTCAGAAATATACTGCCGGATGTGTTCGGTTGCCTCTGCGGGGTCGTCGGTAAACAGCAGAAGTTTCATGTCTTCGGGCGAAATTGTACCCTGTTCGGCCATAAACCGGAGGTACTCCTGCAACGGCCTGTAGTAGTCCATTCCCATTACTACAATAGGGAAGTGGTGTATTTTCCGGGTTTGAACCAGCGTAAGCGTTTCAAAAAATTCGTCCATGGTTCCGAAGCCGCCGGGCAGTATGACAAACGCATAGGAGTACTTCACCAGCAGTACCTTCCTCACAAAGAAATAGCGGATGATGACGAACTTGTAGAGCCACGGGTTTTCGGCCTGTTCGTGAGGAAGCACAATATTGCATCCTACAGAATGGCCGCCCGCTTCTTTTGCCCCCCGGTTGGCAGCCTCCATAATACCGGGGCCACCTCCCGTCATGACAGTCATTCCGAGGTCTTCGGCAATACGGCGCCCGATCAGCCGCGCACTTTCGTAATATCTGTGTCCCTCTTTAAACCTGGCCGAACCAAATACAGTTACCGAAGGGCCCACGAAGTGCAGAGCTCGGAATCCGCGGATGAATTCCCAAAACACCTTCAGGGCGAAAAACAATTCAAAATGACGCTGGCGCGGGCCGTCAAGCCATACCGGCTCCCGGGGATCCATTATTCTTTTATCCATCTGAAATCAATTTGTCTGCATCGGTCTTGCAAATCCGTTTTACCGGTTTCTGAAATAGAAATAACCGGCATATTGTTCACTGTAAAATGGCAGTCTGACAGAAACAGCAGAGCCGGAAGTACGAATAACGCACTTCCGGCCCCTGTTGGTGTATTTTTATTCTCGAAAACTGTAATCAGTACTTCTCGAATCGAATCGTCGCCTGGTCACCATCGTCGCCCGTCACCTGCATGATGTACATGCCTCCGGCGAGTCCGGCTGGCAGGGGCACCCTGATAATTTCCTCTGTCACGTTTTCGCGCATATTGAGTATCTGTCTGCCCTGCAGGTCAAAAACCCTGATATCCACACCCTGTCCGAGCCAGTCGTACACATCGGCATAGATATCGCCGCTGGTCGGGTTGGGGAA
>CAIYFY010000497.1 GCA_903925535.1 uncultured Bacteroidota bacterium
AGCACAAAAAACAGCAGTGAAACCGGTATGAATGACAGGCGCATAACAGAATTCTCGGGTTTAATCCGGAACAGAGACCAATAATTACGGATAACAGTCCAGACAGACTGCAAGATGCAAAAAACAGCTGTAATGTTTCGCAATGGGCCGTTTTATTTTGATGCCGGAAAAATATTGGCAAAATGTAAGCGTATATTTGTACGAAAGAGACAGCAATACTCGTTCTTGGAAGATTGAAAATCAAATTATTCCTGACACTTGATGAGCAGACAGACTTTTCACGCAATCATCCTGATTGCCGGCCTTCTTCCGGCGTTTTGTGGTGCACAAGGCACCCCGGAGAAAGAATTCAGGGCCAGAGGAGAAGAAGCCGAAGCACCGGATGCCGAAGCCTTTTCGCCGTCTTTTGTTGATACAACCGTTTCACCACACATCATTGCTTTCGGGTCGTGTAACAAGCTCGACAAACCACAAACCATGTGGCAGGCCGTTTCGGCCAATAATCCGGATTTGTGGATATGGCTTGGTGATATCATTTACGCAGACACCACCAATATGAAGGCACTGGCAGCCCACTACCGTCGCCTGAAAATATCGCCCGATTACAAACAGGTTCGGACAAAGGCACAGGTAATAGGCATATACGACGATCATGACTACGGTAAAAATGACGCGTGCAAGTATTATCCGATGAAGAAAGGCTCAAAAAAGGCCCTGATGGACTTCCTGGATGTACCGCTGTCGAGTCCCGTGCGCAGGCGCGAGGGCGCATACCAGTCCTATACATTCGGGAAAGGGCCACAGTCGGTCAAAGTCATACTGCTTGATCTGCGCTATTTCAGAGACTCCCTTGTTCCGGATCCCAGCAAACAGAAGAGATATCTGCCGAATATGGATGGAGATATGCTGGGAGATACGCAATGGAAGTGGCTGGAGAACGAACTTTCCACCAGCAAGGCCGGACTGAATATTCTATGTTCCAGCGTTCAGGCCATTGCCGACGACCATCCCTATGAAAAATGGGGCAACTTCCCCAACGAGCGGAAGCGCCTTTTCAGACTAATAACGACCATCAAGCCCCAAAATCTGTTGATATTAAGCGGCGACAGGCACATGGCCGAAATTTCGAAAATGCAGATAGAGGGTCTGCCCTACCCGCTCTACGATTTCACATCAAGCGGCATGACACATATCAGGAGCGGCACATCTGAAACCAACCGATACAGGGTACAGGAAATGGTTGTCGAGAAAAACTTCGGAATTCTGAGAGTCAGCTGGGAGGGCAACAATCCTGTTGTTACCATGGAAGTGCGGGGTTTACAGAACAAATTGCTGCTGAAGGAAACAGTGCGGTACTGATTTTCGGCTGAATAGTGCTAATTTTGCCCCATGGAACTGCTGAAACAACACATCGAAGCTCTGATTTTTGCCTCCCCCCAGCCCATCGCTGTATCTGATCTAAGGACAGTGCTGGAAGAGAGTCTGCAGGCAGTAATCGGGGAAGAAGCTATCCGGGAAGCCATTGCACTGTCGCAAAAACAGTTTCGCGACGACAGCTACGCCTTCGAGCTGGTGGAAATAGCCGGCGGATGGCAGTTCCTGACCAAGGGCGCCTATCACAACAGCGTGGCAGTGCATCTCAGGCAGACCACACGCAAGCGCCTATCCCAGGCAGCACTGGAAACACTGGCACTGGTGGCATACAAACAGCCGGTTTCCAAATCCGAACTGGAAGAAATCAGGGGTGTAAGTTGTGATTATGCACTCCAGAAACTTTTGGACAAAGAACTTGTTTTTATTACCGGACGGAGCGAAGGTCCCGGAAGGCCGCTGTTGTACGGCACTACAGAGAAATTCATGGATTATCTGGGAATCAACAGCCTGACAGACCTGCCCAAGCCAAAGGAGTTCCGCGATGATGAGAACTCCGTGGGAGCCCCGGTTACACTCGATGAACCAACACCTCAATCTTAAACATTCAGCAAAGTGGAAGCACTTGTCAATCGCGTAGCAAACAGCAAGCTGATCACTATTGATCTGGAATCGTTCTATCCAGCAGGGGATATTGTGCCTTTTGATTTAAAGCAGTATCTGTTTATGGAATTGATCCTGAAGGAAAAAGATTTCAGGGAAGCGCTGAAGGCACACGACTGGTCACAGTACGCGGGAAAAAATGTGGCTGTTTTTTGCTCAGCCGACGCCATTATTCCTATGTGGGCGTATATGCTGGTGGCAACCTATGTCACCCCGCATGCCGCCGATGTGGCGCTGTGCAACCCGGAACAGTATGCAGAACTGGCTTTTTTCAGAAAGCTCAACAGTCTGGACACGTCGGAGTACGCCGGGGAGCGTATCGTGGTGAAAGGCTGCAGCGACAAACCCGTTCCGGCATCAGCTTATATGGAGATAACCAGAAAATTGCAGCCGGTAGCTCAGAGTATTATGTTCGGAGAGCCTTGCAGTACGGTTCCGGTGTACAAAAAACCGGCAGTTCAGGAGAGGACAGAGGCCTGAAGGAACTGCTTTTCGTAGAGTTCCCGGTACTTCCCGTTCTCGATCTCCAGCAGGCGATCGTGGGGACCGTACTCCAGAACCTCCCCTTTGTCCAGCACCAGAATATTGGCAGCGTTCCGTACAGTGCTGAGCCTGTGCGCTATGATAATGCTCGTGCGGCGCGCAATCAGTTTTTCGATTGCGTGCTGGATGATGGACTCCGACTCCGGATCTATCGAGGAAGTAGCTTCATCGAGGATGAGGATATCCGGATTGAACACAAGCGCGCGAACAAACGATATCAGTTGGCGCTGGCCCATTGACAAAGTGGCGCCGCGCTCCATAACCTGATATTGATACCCGCCCGGGAGTTTCTGGATGAACTGGTGGGCGCCAATCATTTTGGCTGCCTCAATAACCTGTGCCTCTGAAATATCCGAGTCCCTGAGTGTGATATTTTCCATTACGGTACCGGAGAACAGAAACACGTCCTGCAGAACGACAGCTATACGGCGGCGGAGCGCGAACACATCGTACTCGCTGATATTTCGCCCGTCAATCATGATTTGTCCGCCCTGAATTTCGTAAAACCTGTTGAGCAGACTGATAATGGTAGTTTTACCACTGCCCGTACTGCCAACAATAGCCAGACTTTCGCCCGGTTTGATGTCAAAACTGATTCCTTTAAGCACAGGGTCCTGCTGAATATCGCCGGAGTAGGAGAACTGCACCTTGTCAAAGCGGACCGCTCCGTTCAGGCGTCCGGGAGCGAGCGTACCTGTATTGCGCACCACATCATCACTTTCCAGCAGTTTGAAAACACGTTCGGCAGCAATCAGTCCCATCTGCAACGTATTGAACTTGTCGGCAAGCATCCTGATCGGACGATACAGCATGGATATGTAGAGGGGAAATGCCACCAGGGTGCCAACGGTTACCTCGTCTGACAACACACCGCGGGCACCGTACCAGACCATAAGGCCGAGAGAGAGCGCGGAAATGATGTCAACGACCGGAAAAAATATGGCGTAGGCAAAAATAGCACGAAGGTTTGCGCCGGTGTAGTCGTGATTAATGGTTTTGAATTTTTCCTGTTCCCGCTTTTCCGCATTGAAGATCTGCACGATACGCATACCACTGATGCGCTCCTGCAGGAAGGCGTTCATGGTAGCGATATGATTCCGAACATTTTCGTAGCTTTTCCTGACGCTCTCCTTGAATTGATAGCTGCCATAGATCAGCAACGGAAACACTGAAAGTACCACCAGCGTCATTTTCCAGGAAGTGGAGAACATGACTGCCAGAACAGCCACAATTGTCAGCAGATCGGCGACAATTGTGATGCTCCCCTCGCTGAAGATAGTATTGATGGATTCAATATCGTTAATGGTACGGGTTGTACTGGTACCAATGGGTGTTTTATCGAAATAGCTGATGTTCAGCTTGTTGACATGGTTGAAAATCCGGACTCGCAGATCCCTGATGGTTGCCTGACCAAGCCAGTCGGCGTGATACAGGAAGAAATATCGCAGAATAACCTCAAGAACAAGGAGTGCCATGATAGCACAGGCCAGCAGGGTCATACCGTGAATATCGCCGGGAGCAATGTAATCGTCCACCATCACTTGCAGCAGCTTGGGACGGAGAACTGCCATGGGAGCCAGCAGGGCGGTAAGGAACAGGGTCAGATAGAATACGCGTTTATACGGTGTGACCGTACGCATAACCCTGCGGAAAAGCGGATAATCGAATTTTTTCTTGTCAGACATAAGAAGACGGATTAACAAATTTCACAAAAAAATGTTTTGAAATTGTATTACTACAAGCCAATGCAACAAGTACAGAGATTACAGGATAATATGGTAATGACAGAAGCAACTTGTTTTTGTGAGGCTTTTTCACTTCATAACAGTATATGTGAAACAGCCTGCTTTTACAACAGCAGACGTTCGGGTAAGAGATGGCAAATTTGTCAAAAATATGATTTTAGCCCTAAAATTATCCATAAGATAGAATTTTCAGTCGCAAATACGGAGTAAGTCCTTACTTTTGAGTTGCTGAAACAAGATTGGACTTGTTTCAAATACTGACAATGACATAGCCGCTTTTGCTACGCTTTCATTCATAATCATCTCCTCGTGCTAATGAAATTTACAAATATTCTGCTGTTGCTGGTCCTGGTACTTACTGCGCACCTCAGCGCGGCACAATCCGGCGGCGAAGACCAGGTCAAAAGCGTGGAAAAGGTATTCGAACTGATACGATCTGACCGGGCGAAGGCAAAAGTCAAACTCGATTCATTCAATGGAGTCACCGATTTGACTCCGACGGCCAGAATGACCCTGCTTCGATACTACGGTATATATTATGCCATTAACGGGCAACTTGACTCCGCCGAGTATTATTTCAGGTATGTGAGTGATCATGCCATTCCCAACAGTACCCTCAGGGGGAAGG
>CAIYFY010000498.1 GCA_903925535.1 uncultured Bacteroidota bacterium
TCGCCACCGATGAGTACTTCGGCGTTCACGCTTCTGAAAAATACACGTTTCTTATATTCACTGGCCCTGTAGGCCCTTATTATCCAAAGCCCGTCAAACTGTGGGTGGAAGAGGTATTCACCCGCGCCGTCCAGGGCGGTCCGGGCGAAGCCAAATGCGCCGGCAACTACGGTTCTTCCCTGCTCCCGGCCATGCGCGCCAAGAAAGCCGGTTACGACCAGGTAATGTGGATGGATGCCGTGGAAAAGAAATTTGTACAGGAAGTGGGCACCATGAACCTGTTCTTCGTGCTGGACGGCAAGGTAATCACGCCAGCCACCACAGGCACCATTCTTCGCGGTGTTACCCGCGACTCCATCATCACGCTCCTGCGCGAATGGGGCTATACAGTGGAAGATCGCCTGCTCGGTATGGCAGAAATTACTGACGCCTACTGGCGCGGTACGCTGCAGGAGTGCTTCGGTGCCGGTACAGCCGCCGTGGTAAGCCACGTAAGTGAAATCACCTGGCGCGATAAAACCCTCGAATTGCCTCCGGTTGACGAGCAGCATCGTCCCATCAGCACTCGCCTGAAGAAGCACATTAACCTGCTTCGTATGGGTATGGCAGAAGATACACACGGATGGCTGCACAGCTGTGAGAATTCAGGTGTGGAAAAGTTGCTCGCTGTCGAGACTGTTGGATAAATTTCCGGATTGTAAAATAAAGAAATCCCCGCCAGGAGTCACTCCGGCGGGGATTTCTATTTACACCATCAGATTTTAACCCGCAGGGTCAGCCATAAATTGCGCCCCGGACCGTTGATTCCTGATGCGAATGTTCTGTACTGCACGTCGAGCAGGTTGTCTATCCCGGCCTGCAGGATCAGGTGTGTTCCAATATTGTACCCACCCCGTATATTCAGGGTGTACCAGGCAGGCATGCCGTCAGCCGGAGCATATTGCAGATTGTCCTCGCCCTCCAGATTGTAATCTTCCAGTTTTTTCTTTCCGTTGAAAAGGATATATGCCTCTGCATGGGCCTTCGATGTGTGCCAGCGTGCCCCGGCTTTTCCGTAAACCGGCGGTATATGATCGAGCGGACTGCCATCGCTTATCCGCCCGCGCGTGTAGGCGACCGACGCATAAGCCGACCACGAAGCCGTCAAATCAGCCTGTATCGAGCTGCTGAATCCCCAAAGTGAGGCCGAACGCTTGTTTTGAAGTGCCAGTACCCTGCTTTTCTCGCCATCATAATAGATGCTGTCCTGGCCATTTACCTGAAATCTGTCGGCTACAACAGCATCTCTCAGCGCTGTAGTCCACAACACATTCTCCCAGTGAAGCTTGTCTGCCACATCACGCGATACGTTCAGATCAATATTGTACGATTTTTCCGGGTTCAGGCCTGAGTTGGGTACCACTACACTGCCTGGCTGTGAATCAAACACCTTTCCCATATCATCCACGTTGGGCACTCTGAACCCGCTGGAGGCACTGGCAGCAATACGCCAGTTTCTGATTCCGTTGTAAACAGCTCCGATGTTTCCGGCAATCAAAGGAGATTGCTGCGACACCTCTCCCGCCAGAAACGGAAAAAACTCCGTACTCACAAATGAACAATTCAGGCTCGAAAATCCGGCCCGGAATCCTTCACTGAATGTCCAGTCTTCTCCCCGCTGCCAACTGTGCGTTGCAAAGGCCGCCATATTGTACATGCTGCTGCCGCCATCGGGATAGCGGGTGCTCTGTGTCGTAATATCGCCGGTATTTACATTAACACGCCTCGCAGCAGACTGCACGTCGTTATACTGTCCGTCAATCCCCACGCGAAATGTCTGGTTATCGAAATATTTTACCCCTTGTGCAAGAAATCCGTAAACCTGCACATTTTCAACACGCTCGGTCCTGAGAGGTGCTCCGAAGTTTCTGTTATAACGACTCTCCCCGATATCCTGCCAGCTTGCTGTCAAATTCAGTTCGTCGAATCCGGCAGCCGGGCGAATGTTCAGATTATAGGCAGCCATAAGCCTCTTCTGTGGGCCATAATACCATTCTGCCCAGTTGAGTCCGGCGCCTTTCGGATCGGTAAGACGATCATAACGCGGAATATTTCCTGAATTGCTGTGTTGTACATTCAGTGTATGCCGCACCCTGTCAGACGAATGAAAAACGAACTTTTGCAGCAGATCATACTGTGTATATCCGGAAAACTTCTGCA
>CAIYFY010000499.1 GCA_903925535.1 uncultured Bacteroidota bacterium
CACCGGTTACACCCGGACTGTCGGTCTATCCCAATCCGGCAACCTCCGATTTGTATGTGCAACTGCCTGCCATGGTATCGGAATGTACGGTCAGCATCCTCGATATGACTGGTCGTATTGTTCAGAAAACCACCTGGACCGATACCCAGCAGGTTCGCCTTGATGTAAGTACGCTTGGTGAAGGTATTTACTGGTTGGAGGTGCTGAGCGGGCAATACCGGTATTCAGGGAAGTTTGTGAGGAGATAGGGCTTGACAGAGCAGGGGTTTTTCTGTAAATTTGAATATTTCCCCCGTACTGCTTTACCTTTGTCATGACTGGTGCGTACGCGCACCTAACCGTGTCTTTTCAAACAAAACGCTGTACAACATGCATACACTGATCAACACCCTGCACTCCTACAACCGTTACCTCATCCTGGCCGCCCTGGTATATGTGCTGTACCGCTCCTGGACCGGCTGGAAAGGTAACCGCGCTTTCGAAAAAGGCGACAATACGGCTTCTGTTGCGCTGCTTGGCCTGGCTCACCTTCAATTGGTGCTCGGGCTTGTCCAGTACTTTGGATTCAGCGCCTATGTGAATTTCTCCGATATGGCCGCTACCATGAAAAACCCGATTACCCGTTACTTCTCGGTGGAACACATCACCATCATGATTCTCGCCATCGCTGCAGTTCAGGTGGGCCGCACGCTCTCCAAAAAGGCAGCCGACGATACAGAAAAACACAAAAAGCTGGCTGTGTGGACGACTATCGCCACGGTACTGGTGGTGGTTGGCCTGTCCATGAAGGGACTGCTGTTCGGAACAGTAGCCAGTATGAATGCCGCTATGTAAACTTTTGTCCGGAATTGTCTGCCGGAGGTAAAAGCTCCGGACAATACCTGACTTCAAAAAGCACATCAACTCCGCGTTGTCAATACTTCCGGGGGCTGTTACGGTAAAATGTATCAGCCCCCGTAAATGATTATTCATGCAAAAACCCTCTATTCCTGAAGGTACCCGCGACTTCGGTCCGGAACAGGTGCGGAAGCGCACGTTTATTTTCGATACTGTCCGAAAGGTGTTCTCCACGTTCGGATTCCAGCCGCTGGAAACGCCGGCCATGGAAAACCTGAGTACGCTCACCGGAAAGTACGGTGAAGAAGGTGACAAACTCCTCTTCAAGGTGCTCAACAACGGTGATTTTCTTGAAAAAGCCAATCAGGAGGCGCTCGATGCCCGCGACTCCCAGAAACTGGTGTCCAGTATCTCCAAACGCGGTCTCCGGTACGACCTGACGGTGCCTTTCGCCCGCTATGTGGTTATGAACCGCGGCACACTGTCGTTCCCGTTCAAAAGATACCAGATTCAGCCGGTGTGGCGCGCCGACCGCCCGCAGCGGGGCCGGTACCGTGAATTTTATCAGTGTGATGCCGATGTGATTGGTTCTGATTCCCTGCTCTTTGAAGCCGAACTCACACAGATATATGACAACGCCTTTGCCGCACTCGGTGTGCCCGTTGTTATCAAAATAAATAACCGGAAGGTACTTTTCGGCATTGCCGAAGCTGCCGGTATCGCCGACCGCTTCACAGACATGACGGTTGCGATTGACAAACTCGATAAAATCGGAATTGAAGGCGTCAGGAAGGAACTCGCAGAACGCGGTATTCCTGAAAATGCCATCGCAGCTATTGAGAAAATGCTGGAAAATCCCGACAGGCATGCCCTTCGGGATATGTTCTCGTCCAGCCCGACCGGCCTGCTTGGTCTTGATGAACTCGATCAGGTGTTCCGCTTCCTCGGTCAGGTACAGCTGAAAAACGAGGTACAGTTCGACATCACGCTCGCGCGCGGGCTTTCCTACTATACTGGCTGTATATTTGAAGTGGCCGCAAAGGGGGTGCGTATGGGCAGTATCGGCGGCGGCGGTCGCTACGCCGACCTCACCGGCGTATTCGGTGTGCCCGGCCTCTCGGGTGTGGGTATTTCATTCGGCGCCGACCGTATCTACGATGTGATGGAGGAACTGAATCTGTTCCCCGAATCGCTCTCCGAAGCGGTGAAGGTATTGTTCATCTCTTTCGATGAGCCTACCTTTGAATATGCCTTCCGCTGTGCCACTGCACTGAGAGCCGCCGGAATACCCTGCGAAGTGTATCCTGAACCCGGGAAACTGAAAAAGCAGTTTGAGTTTGCCGCCAAACGAGGCGTTCCGTACGTGGCAGTAGCCGGTGAAACGGAGATGGCTACAGGTACGCTGAATGTGAAAAACCAGAGCAACGGAGAACAGCAATCGCTGGATATCGCCTCGCTGACTGCCCTGCTTCAATGACCCCGTTCCAAATCCTCCACGAAGACGAGATGCTCGTCGCCATCAACAAACCCTCGGGTATTCTGGTGCACCGCACGGGCATCAGCGAAGACAGGGTGTTTGTGCTGCAACTGCTCCGTGACCAGCTTGGCGGTACACATATATATACTACCCACCGTATTGACCGCGGTGCATCCGGCGTACTGGTTTTCGCCAAAAGTCAGGAAGCTGCCCGTTTTCTGGGGGAACAGTTCATGGACAAAACCATGGACAAGCGTTACTGGATTCTTGTGCGCGGATGGGTAAAGGAGCCCGGTACCATAGATTACGCCCTCGCCGACAAGGAATCGGGTCGCGGCCACCTCGACGCAGTTACCAATTATTTGCCCCTTGGCACGTCGGAAATTGATGCCCCTATCGGCCTGCGTTATAAAACCGCCCGCTTTTCACTGGTGGAGGCCCGCCCTGAAACGGGGCGCAGGCACCAGATCAGGAAGCATTTTGCGCACATTAATCATCCGGTTATTGGGGATATCCGGCATGGCGACGTCAAGCAGAACAAATATTTCAGGGATGTTTTTGGAATGAAACGCATGATGCTGCACGCAGCCTCTATCCGTTTTCAACATCCCGGAACCAGTGAATACATCACCATCGAGGCTCCCGTCGGCGATGATTTCCGGTTTGGCCTTCAACTGGCCGCCCTTGATCATATTCTGCCTCAACAGTAACGCATGAATCAGCTTTTCTATACGCCGAAAATTGAAAACGGACTGGCACTGCTCGATGAGGAGGAGAGCCGGCATCTGGTTTCCGTGCTCCGGAAAAAACCGGGCGACCTGCTTGATATCACCGATGGCAAGGGTAAATTTTATGTGGGCGAACTGTCTGAATGTGGAAAAAAACATGCACTCGCACGCATTCTGACGTCAATTGACGAAACAAGGGAGCGTCCTTTTCGCATCCACATTGCCATGGCACCTACCAAAAATATGGACCGTTTTGAGTGGTTTCTGGAAAAAGCTACAGAGCTGGGCGTTGATGAAATTACTCCGGTTCTGTGCAAACGATCCGAAAGAGAAACAGCCCGTCACGATCGCATGGAGAAAATTCTGGTTTCTGCCATGAAGCAATCGCTCAGGGGTACGCTGCCAAAACTGAACGCCCTCACCCCTTTTCGCGACGTGGTAAAAAACACTTCCGAGGCACAGCGATTTATTCCCTGGTGCGGAGAAGAGGGGCTCCCTCACCTCAAAAACTGCATTCAGCGAGATTCAGATGTGATTATTCTGATTGGTCCGGAAGGCGATTTTACCCCGGATGAGGCGGCGCTGGCCATACAAAACGGCTTCCGCGGAGTCAGTCTGGGTTCCACGCGCCTGCGCACGGAAACAGCCGGCATTTACGCACTCATGGCTGCTATACTCTGAACCGGCGGTATTTTGCGTCTGGCGAACAGAGGAGTTGCCGGTGTGGGGGAAGGCCTCCCACACCGGCAAACACCGTTATACCTGCCCGTTCAGAACATTCTCGAACAGCTCCTGTCTGCCGCTTGTCTGCCGGGGCTCGCCATCGCGCAGCGCAATTTTTTTGAGATCTTTCAGTTTCAGTTTGCCTGCTTCAAACGCCTCTCCATCCCCGCTGTCAAATGAGGCATAGCGGTCTCGCAGCATCTGGGGGTATACCGAATGGTGCAGAATCTCGTGCGCAGCCAGGAGTGCGCGCGCGAAGGCATCCATGCCGCCGATATGTGCGTAGAACATATCCTCCAGATCCGTTGAATTGCGGCGTGTCTTTGCATCGAAGTTGATTCCACCCCCTGCAAACCCGCCGGCTTTCAGGATCACCAGAAATGCCTCGGTGAGTTCATATACATTATTGGGGAACTGGTCGGTGTCCCATCCATTCTGGTAATCACCCCGGTTTGCATCAATTGACCCGAGCATGCCAGCCCCTGCAGCTACCGCCAGTTCATGCTGGAAAGTATGTTGTGCCAGTGTAGCGTGATTCACCTCGATATTCAGCTTAAAATCCTTGTCAAGTCCGTACTCGCGCAAAAATCCGATGGTGGTAGCTGCGTCGAAATCATACTGGTGCTTCATAGGCTCCATGGGCTTTGGCTCGATAAAGAAGGTCCCTTTGAAACCTGCTCTTCTTGCGTAATCTTTTGCCATGTGCAGAAAGCGCGCCAGGTGGTCGAGCTCCCGTTTCATATCAGTATTCAGCAGGCTCATATAGCCTTCCCGGCCACCCCAGAACACATAATTCTCTCCGCCCAGTTTAATTGTGGCGTCCAGTGCATTTTGTACCTGAGCACCTGCCCAGGCAACAACCTGAAAGTCTGGATTGGTGGCAGCGCCGTTCATGTATCGCGGGTGTCCGAACAGATTGGCAGTGCCCCAGAGTAATTTCACACCTGTTTCCCGCTGTTTTTCAAGTGCATAATCGGTGATTTTGGCCAGTCGGCGTTCACTTTCGCGCAGGGTGGGACCTTCCTGTACCAGATCATAATCGTGGAAACAGTAATAGGGGATACCCAGTTTGCTGATGAACTCAAACGCTGCATCCATCTTGTCGCGAGCCTGATCGAGGGGTTTGCTGCGCTGAAGCCAGGGGAAAGATTTGGTCCCGGTTCCAAACGGGTCGCCCCCGGTTCCACAGAGGGTGTGCCAGTAGGCAACCGCAAACCGAAAGTGCTCCTTCATCGTTTTGTCACCTACCTTCCTGTCGGCATCATACCAGCGGAAAGCGAGCGGGTTATCTGTTTTGGGCCCCTCATAGCGAATCGGGGCAATAGAGGAAAAGTAGGATGCCATATTCTGCAGGTGTTGAGTTGACTGAATCAATGTTATATTTGCCCAAAGTAACAGCAATTCAATCAATTCAGAAAATGTCTGCTTCAAATGAAAAGTAAATTCTCTCTGGGTGCTCTCCTCCTGGCTCCGCTCATGACAGCCGCTCAGCTATCATCCGACTTTAAAGTACCCTCCTTCAGGCTTATACAGACTGATACCTTCCGTTTCAACAATTTTGTGGATTGCAACATGGCAGCGGCCTGGGTGGGTGATACTTTCCGGATTTTTCCGGGGAAGTATGGCGAAGATCCCGTTTGGGGCGATGCCCGCGACCTGAAATTTTCCAGCGGAAGAAATGCGGATGAAGCTTTCAGTAATCCGGCATCTGCCTATATAGCACCCGCTATGCCGCCCAACGGACCCGGTTTGCACGGAGCCGTCTGGTTTGAGACAGTGTATCAGGATGTAAATGACAAGAGCGGGCGCACGCTTTATGCGGTTTATCACAATGAAAATTATCCTGAAACACTGCCTTATAACCCTGCCACAGGAGAGGGGTATATTGACAAGGACTGGCCTCTGGGCCTCACCGAGCGGATTACTCCGGCTGCTGTGTGCCGGATTGGTATTATGAAGTCGGTAAACGGAGGTTGGAGTTGGGAAAACAGGGGTCTTTTTCTGGAGGACAAACAGCCGCGAATGATCCTGAAACCGCACAACACGTCCAAAACATTCGCCGGCGGTGTCGGCGACCCGTCTGCCGTGGCGGTGGGTGAATATCTATATCTTTTTTACGGTGAGTACGGTTACCCCGGAGTATATAACCGGGATACCTACAATGCTGAAAAGGAGTGGGGCGGACAGTGTATCAGCGTGGCGCGCATCAGGATCAGTGATCTGGATGCGCCGCAGGGCAAGGCTCGCCGCTGGGATGGTACCGGATTCAACGCTCCCTGGGACGGCATCGGGAAGCCGGTTGCTTCTTTGCAGATTCCGCGTTCCTCAGGTGGCGGTGGCGCGTCTTCTCCCGACGGAGGATTTCACTGGGGCCCTTCTGTCAGCTGGAACAGTTACCTGAACTGCTGGGTAATGCTCATGGGCAAGGTGGAAGGCAGGTCGTGGGTGGGCGACGAGCTGTATATATCGTTTAACCCGCACGCGGATCTGGGGCAGGGAAGTCATTCCCAGGACTGGACCACTCCTCAGTTACTGGTGGCCAAACCGGGTCATGTGATGTGGTATCCCTCGTTGCAGCCCATGAACACGCAGGAGGATATTGAGGCCAGGCGCACCTGCCTGCGCCTGGGTCAGCGCGCGCGACTGTTCTTCAAGTATTCCGATCTGGGCAAATATTGCTCGGAGTACATCATCGAATTCAAGCGCTAGGGTCTTGGAACTTGTTCAGGATTCTCTGCCGTTGGCAAAAACAGGCTGATTTTTTGTCAGTTTTTGCGTTTTTGAAGGCGCATAGCCGGTGCTGCGTAACTGAAAAA
>CAIYFY010000500.1 GCA_903925535.1 uncultured Bacteroidota bacterium
CTCCTGCGGGAAATGGCGGCCGTGCATCAGTAATATACTATTCCACTATTGTTTTGTCAGATTCGACGTAATTGATGGGGGCGCATTTCCACCTGTGCCATACACTGCAGTCCGGGGATGGACAACAGCACGCGCTGGCTGCCCAGTATCCCGGTGACTTCGCCGGTATATCCGGTGAGCGGCCCCGAGATGATTTCAACGCGATCGCCGGGCGCCGGACACTGCTGGAGAATGGTGACAGGCGCCTCGAGTTGGGTGAGGCGCCTGATCATTGCCATGTCTGATTCTTTGAGGACAAGCGGCGATTTCTTTCCAGCCTCGGATCTTTGCATGAATCCATACATGATTTCAGACTTGTAAGCCTCCACGCTTATTTTATCATCAGTGGCAACAAATACATAGCCCGGAAACAGGACTGTGTCCACCTTCTTCAACCGATCGCTCCACCGGCGCAGTTGTGTCTGTACAGGTACGTAAACGTTGTAATCCGCTTTTACCAATAATTTTTCTGCCTTGCGCTCGGCTCTGGGTTTGACCAGCAGGATGCGCCAGGGCATAGTGTTCAGTTGGTTCATGTCTATTAATGAAATGTGCAGTGAAAGTAAATGGCCCCTTCTGCGTATCTGATCTTCTTCTGTCCCGGGCCTCGGTATATTAAACTGTAATTTCTGTGTTGAGCTGGAAGCAAAGGTGGGGGCTTTGTACGTTATGCCGATAGGACTATTTGGTCAAAATACAGGATTATTTGGGCAGATCAGGGTTTTCAGGGTTAGCGGAACTGCCAAATGCCGGGTTTCCTCCATCAGCTGCTTACTGACGGTGGTCTTTCTCGCTGCATCGGGGCTGATCCTCTCCCCTATTTTACACCGCTTTTTTCACAAATTGCATCTGGATATGGAAGATTGACCGGTTCCGTGCATACCGGATTGATTGCTCCGTGCTGTGCGAGGCACCCGATTTTTGCTGTGTCAGATTCCCGAAGAACGAGGTGATCATTCTTCGACGTACGAATCTACTGTCATTTTATTCAGGTGGCCGGTTTTTCAGCATATATGTAGCACAACATTCAATTATTTTGTGAAACTTGCGCGCCCTTTTTCAGGTATATGAAGAAAATTACGCCACTTATAACCGCTCTCCTCTGGAGTTGCCTAGTATTTGCACAGGGATCCCAGACCGTATTCCCTGGTCTCACAGGCCAGGTGCTGATTGACAGTGTGGCTGCGCGCTACCGTCCGCAGACGGTGCTGGACTATGCCAATGCCCGTGATACGCTTTACGCGCGTATTCTGTCTGTCGACGACGACAGTCTGCGGTGTGTCTATTCGGGTCACACCCTGTATCTCGATCCGTCGCAAGACCCCACACAGTATATTTATCAGGGTGGCGGTACCAACGGAATGAATACAGAGCATGCCTATCCGGTGGCCAAGGGAGCCGCGCAGGGTACCAGTGCGCACAGCGATATGCACCACCTCTACCCCACCCGGATTGTGGTCAACGAGGCTCGGGGCGACAAACCTTTCAGGGAGATACCCGACGATTTGACCCAGAAATGGTTCCTGAATAATCAGGTTACGAGCAGCATTCCCGCACAAAACAGGGACGCCTATGCCGAGTCATCTGCCGACGGGTTTGAACCCCGGGAGGTATCCAAGGGAGAAATTGCCCGTTCCGTTTTCTACTTTTATACGGTATATCGGAATCAGGCCAATTCGGCTGATCCGGATTTCTTCGAGATACAGCGGCTGACCCTCTGCCGGTGGGATGCACAGGATCCGGCTGATGACCATGAGTTGCAGAAAACCTGGAAAATTGCCACCTATCAGGATGGCAAGCCCAATCCCTATGTGCTGGACTGCACGCTGGCATACCGGTCGTGGTGCCCGGAAATACCCGTATCCTGTCAGGTCGGGGTGCATTTCCCGGTTTCAGGGCCTGTGCTTGATGCTGCCATACTGGGCACGCCCGGGGAATATATCATGTTGCAGGTAACTCTTCCGGCAGCAGGCGATC
>CAIYFY010000501.1 GCA_903925535.1 uncultured Bacteroidota bacterium
CACCAGGACGTACACTCTTTCCCTACACGACGCTCTTCTTCCGATCTTGTTTGCGCATAGTCTCTATATCCCCCCTGGCGGCAGGTCCGGTTTGCATGCGGGCGGGCGACTCCTGCAATGCCTTGGCGACGGTTTCCTCCATCAGAGGATGCAGCATTTCGAAGGGGAGATTCTGGTCGTCGAGTATTTTCTCCGCTACGGCAAAGCAGTGATTGGCAAAGTTGTTGGCAAAGACTGCTGCTATGTGCAGTCGTGCCCTTTGTTCGTCATTGACGTGATAAACCAGATTTCCTATTCGTTTGGCCGTTTTTTTCAGAAAAAGCAGGTCTTCGGGAATACTGGCGTCCACGCAAAACGGAATTTTGGACCACACCGGGGTGTGTTCGAAGGAAAAAGACTGCAGCGGATAAAAAACACCGAACCGCTCGAAGAATGGCGACAGGACACTGCCTGCCGTACCGCCGGAGGTGTGTGTTACGAAGGCACCCGGGACGAAATGGCCGAGTTCTTTGGCCACTTCGGCGATGGCATCATCTTTTACTGCCAGAAGAACCCAGTCTGTATCAGGCAGGATCTGCGATAGACTGGTTGACCAGGGTGAACCGAGCAAACCGGCCAGTTTTTTTGCCCGTTCTTCAGTACGACTGATTACCTGGGAAACGGGTATTCCCTTTCCCTTGAGGCGTCGGCCCAGGTGCCAGGCTACCCTTCCGGCACCAATTATTGCAATTTTCAGCGATTTCTCCATCCGGAATGCAAAGTACGGCAATTTGCCGTATAAAAACACTCCGGTAATTTACCTCCCTTTCTTTCTCTCTCTGTTTTCCTGCAGTCGTTTCACCAGTGCTTCCCTGAATTCGCGTTCAGCAGCCGGAATCCTGACAATTTTGCGCGAAGGCAGCACCTTTCTCAGCTTTTGATACAGTTCTTTTTCCAGATCGAGTTCGCGCTGCTTTTTTTCAAAGTGCTTTTTAATCTGCTCTTCCACTTCAGCATCTGACATCTGGTCTTCCTGTTTGCCGGAACGGGCAGATTGCTGTATTTTTTCTTTCTGATCCTGAAATTCGTTGTAAACCGGCCAGAATCCCTGTGCCTCATCCGGCGTGAGCCGGAGTACGCGGGTGAATACTTCAGCGCGAAAAGCGGCTATCTTTTCTTCCCGGTGTCCCGGATCGTGTTGCGCGCGTAAGAGACCCGAAAGGCCGCAAACGAAGGTGGTCAAAAGCAATAATTTCTTCATGGTGATTTATTGATTACAAAGTTTGGAGATGTTCAAAGTAATTCCGCCAGTTCTTCGTCGGTCATTTCATCTATGATTTCTTCGATTCCGCCGGGTGGAACTGCTTCATTTTCGGGTGTGGTTGTTGTTTTATCAGGCGTAACAGGCTGATTGTTCTCCGCAGGTACTTCTTCAAGAGCAGCCAGTTGTTCGGGCTCGAAATCTGCCGCATTTTCCATCATGTATGCAGTAATTTCCTCGGGAGAAAGTTCCATTGCCACCAGCTCCCGGGGATCACTTCCGGTATTAAAGTACCAGACTGCTCCCAAAATCAATGCCAGTGATGCTGCTGCGGCCAGGACACCCGGCCACATGCGGCGTTGAACAGGGATATGCACCTGCTGAAGCGCATGGCGCCGGACACCCTGTTTCGCCATGCGCAGTTTGAGATTATCTTCAAAGCTGTCGAAGTAGTCATGCGGCGTCTCAAGTCCGTCGCCCTGTTCCCTGAGTTGCCGGAGCAGGGGCGACAGTTCTTCCAGTTCCTGATTGATTTTCTTGCTCATATTGTTTTATCCGATCCGGATTGATTGTTCAATTTTTTTGACTGCATGATGAAAGGAAGCCTTCAAAGCTCCCACCGAGGTGCCGAGCAGCACCGACATATCCTCGTAAGGCATCTCATCGTAATATCTGAGGTGAAACACCAGTCGCTGCTTCTCAGGCAGACCTGCAATGGCATTTTGCAGCATCAGTTGTGTCTCGTCTCCTTCAAACCACGGATCTGCCCTGAGCAAAGCGGCTGCCTCATTCCCGTCGAGTGAACCGGTTGGGTATTTGTTGCGCTTCTGCACCAGACTGAGTGCCTCGTTGGTGGCAATCCGGTACATCCAGGTGAACAGTTTTGACTTGCCTTCGAAATGAACTATACCTTTATATACCTTGACAAACGTGTTTTGCAGTGCGTCATCGGCATCTTCATGTGAAAGAACGATGCGGCGGATATGCCAGTACAGGCGCTGTTTATAGGCAGCCACGAGGAGTCCGAAACCCTGTTCAAAGGTAAATTCGGAGGCCAGTAACTCCAGCAAACGCTCGTCTGTAATCGTTTTTTCGGGCATACCCTGATGGCATTTCACTACATTCGACTATGAAAGAATTGTATGGTTTAAAAGGCGGATGAAAATTATTCTTCCAGCAATTCCGGAGGCAGTGATTTGGTAGTTTTAGCCCCCAGATCGCGGATTTTGTTCGCTTTCCCGATCAGTGTATCGCCCGGACGTGCAGCGTCGGTGAGTTTGTTCATGGCTTCACCGTATGCACTTCTGGCGCTGTCGAGCTGAGTCCCCACTCTTCTCAGGTCATCCACAAAAGCGACAAATTTATCGTACAGCATACCACTTTGCCGCGCAATTTCCTGCACCGAACGCGTTTGTTTGTCCTGGCGCCACAAATAGGCCACCATACGGAGTGTGGCGAGCAGTGTGCTGGTGCTCACAAGCACAATATTGCGTTCAAGCGCTTCTGTGTATAGCCGTGGATCGGCCTGAACAGCGGCAGTGAGCGCACCGTCGAGGGGTATAAAAAGAATAAGGTAGTCGGGTGAGTTCACCGGGCCCAGCAACTGATAATTGGTTGCACTCAGGTCGGCGATATGTTTTCTCAGACTTCTGATATGATCTGACAGAAACTTGTCGCGTGCCTGGGGTTCAGTGCTGTTGAAATACTGTTCAAAGGCACCGAGCGAGACCTTGGAGTCAACTATCAGGTGCTTGTTATCGGGCAGGTGGATAATGAAATCAGGACGTTTCATATTGCCGGCTTCATCGCGCATGGACGCCTGCGTTTCGAAGTGTACCCCTTTCTGGAGGCCCGACTTTTCCAGAATAGTTTCAAGTTGCAGTTCACCCCAGTCGCCCTGCGTCTTGCTTTGTCCCTTCAGCGCAGAAACGAGGTTGTGTGCTTCGGAGCTCAGCTGGGAGTTCAGAAGCTGGAGTTGCTTCAGTTCCTCCCTGAGTGAGGTCTTTTCGCGGCTTTCCTCGGAAAATTTCCGGTCAATATTATCCTCCAGATCCTTGATTTTTTCCTTGAGCGGCGTGAGGATATTGGTCAGGTTGCGGGCATTCTGCTCGGTAAAACGGCTTGATTTTTCTTCCAGCAGCCGGTTGGCCACATTTTCAAATTCGGTCTGGAAGCGTTTCTGGAGCTGGTCCGTTTCCGATTTGAGTGAATTCAGCGACTGTTGAAGGTGCAAAATATGCTGATCCCGTGCCGCGAGTTGTGCGAGCGTCTTGCGCAGTTCATCTTCCCTGAGCGTCAGTTCGCCTTTCAGCACTTCCAATTGTCCCTGCAGTGCCTCCATCAGGTCCCTGGAGACCATTCCGCCCTGCGCGGGCGCCTGACTTCCCTGCTGCCTGATCAGCAGAATGACCAAAACAATCGCGAGAAAACCTGCCAGCAGAAGTAGAAAATCTGTATCCATATTGCACATTTATAGGGCAAAAATACGCATAACACAAGAGCGGATAAATTAAATTACCAACAACCCAACCTTTTCGGCTTCATTACCGTCTTTAAGATTGTCACCAAACGGCACGGTACCGCCGGATCAACCTGAACATCTACATCATGAAACGTATCTCTCTTTTTTTGTTCCCGCTGCTTTCCCTTGTCATCCTTTTTTCTGGCTGTCTGAGGGACGACTGTACATCCGAGCAGACCTACATCCGGTTTGACCCGATTTATCTTCCATTCTCCGAAGTGAGAAAACCTGTTACAAACGAGACTGCCCGTCCGCTGAAAAAGCCGGGCAAAATATTCTCTCTGGGAAATTACATGTTTATCAATGAATTCCAGGAGGGAATACATGTTATTGACAACTCAGACCCTTCCAATCCGGTACAAACCAATTTCTGGAGCATTCCCGGCAATGTTGATCTGATGATTCGCGGAAATTACCTGTATGCTGACCAGTATACAGACCTGCTGACCATTGACATATCCGATTTCCAGAACCCTCAGGAAGTCTGCAGGACGCAAAATGTATTCCCGCTTTTCGGATTTGACCTGCAACGCGGACTGATTATCGGTTATACCGAAACACAG
The DNA here is from genome assembly GCA_903925535.1 of uncultured Bacteroidota bacterium. Lineage (GTDB taxonomy): Bacteria > Bacteroidota > Bacteroidia > Chitinophagales > Saprospiraceae > M3007. Next base: position 4,325 of record CAIYFY010000501.1, read on the forward strand.
GTAACCGAAAAGGTAAATTGCGGCGATGTTCGCTGGAACAACGGCTGGTTCCAGGAGGGCGACGTGGTATTTGTTACTGATCAGACGTGGGGAGGCATCAAAAATGGCTCCCTGACCAACACGACTCCGCTGGCGGGACTTACCGGTACAGGCAAAGCCGGTTCGTTTGCCCGGTTCGGACTGGCCGACAATTATCTTTACACGGTTGACAATTTTATGCTCCGCTCCTGGACACTTGCCAATCCGTCTTGTCCAGCCCGTACGGATTCAACCTGGCTTGGCTGGAATGCCGAAACGATCTTTCCGTGGAAAGACAAACTGTTCATAGGATCACAGACGGGTGTTTTCATTTTCGACAACTCCAATCCGGCCCATCCGCTTCTTCAGACCACCTTCAATCATGCAACTGGTTGTGACCCGGTGGTTTGCGATGATGAATATGCGTATGTGACCATTCACAGCGGGACGACTTGTAACGGGGTGCTCAACCAGATGGATGTGATTGACATCAAAAATCTGCCTGCTGCCAGTCTGCTGAAAACATTCCCGATGACCAGTCCGAAAGGCCTCGCCATTACCAGTGATCTTCTGTTCCTTTGCGACGACGGGCTCAAGATATTTGACCGGAACAATCCGGTAGAATTGCAGCAGATTTCTCACCTGAATAATTTCGCCAGCTACGATGTGATCGCGTTTTCAGACACACACCTGCTGCTGATTGGTGACAATGGATTTTACCAGTTTGACGTAACTGATCCATCCAATCCGGTTCAGCTGAGTCTGATTCCAGTAGAAAATTAAACACCCTTCCGGCGGGGGCGTCAATAGTATTGCGCCTCCGTCGTAAATTTGCATCAAACAATGAAAAAGTATATATTTTTGATGGCTTTGATGACTGTCGGGGCCGCTCTGTCTGCTCAGTCTGATGACTGCCGGGACTATGTTTACCTCAAGGACGGCTCACTTCTGAAGGGGAAAATCACCTCTTATGACTGTGCCAAAGAACTGGTGATGACTACCTGGAGTGGACTGGAAATGCACATTCCGGCCAGTGGCGTGAGCAAAATCAAGCAGCGCTGCAAGGATGATCCCCGCCGGTTGAGACTTTCGGCTGCGCCCTATTCATTCAGTGACAAGGGATGGTACCATGCCACACGCGCGACAATGCTCGCCGGAGCTTCGGCCAATGGTGTAAGTCTGCAGCACAGTTCGGGCGTGATGATCCATCGCCTGTTCGGACTGGGCGTGGGTGCCGGAATAGAGCAGTTCAACACAGGGTATTACTCTCCCGCCAATTATCCCGTCTTTGCAGAGATAAGGGGATACCTGCTTCAAAAGAATGTAACACCGTTTTACACGCTGGGCGCCGGCTACAGTTTCATGCCCCGACAGCGGAACGGTGAACAATTTTTTGAGGGCAATAACAGTCTGTGGAAGGGCGGCTATATGTTTCAGGGACAGATTGGTTACCGTATCGGCAATCATTTCACGGTACATGGTGGTATTCGCATCCAGAGGATGCAGGAAGAATGGACCAGTTCGTGGCTGAGCAGTTTTCGAGGTATCAATACATACCTTAACAAACGCTTTGATCTGGGAATAGGCTTGTTGTTGTAGTCAGATGCTCTTCAGGAAGAAAACATATACAGACGAGGAACTCGTGAGTGGCTGCGCCGCAAACGACCGGAAGGCCCAGGAGGCCCTCTACCGTCGTTTCTTTCCTGAAATGATGCGAATGTGCAGAAGATACGCATCGGATGAAGACACTGCTATCGGGATTGTGAACAACGGCATGATGCGCGTTTTCAAAAAAATCCACCTGTATGAACACAGGGGCAGTCTGGAGGGCTGGATCAGGAGACTGGTTTACCACGGTATGGCCGATTATTTCAGGGAAAATGCCCGGTACCTCAATTTCCTTGTGCTCGACGAACACAGTGAATCGCAAGTACCTGCCACAGGTGCTGAATTATGTTATGAAGCCGACATTCTGGAAGCTGTCAAAACACTGCCACCGGCATCAGGTGAAGTATTCCGCCTTTATGCCATTGAAGGATTCAGCCACGCAGAAATAGCACAGACCTTACAAATAAGCGAGGGTACCTCCAAATGGCACCTGAGCACAGCTCGACAAAAACTGCGTGAATTGCTTACTCCTGACGGACGACTGCGGAAAGAATTGATTTCATAATCCCGAAAGACTTAACAAACAATCAGTTATGAATAAAGATATCAGGGATACATCGGTGGAACGAGGATGGGAGTCCATGCTGGCGATGCTGGATGCCGAGATGCCACGAAAGAAACGAAGGCGATCTTTGTTCTGGTGGCTGCTGGTGGGAGCGTCGGTGGCAGGCGTTGTCTCATTCCGGAAATATTCGGAGCAGTCATTTGAACCGGCCCGTAAAACTGACCCCCAACCACAGGATGTATCGGTTCCGATGGCTTCCCTGGTACCGGCAAGCAAAATAACACATTTTTTGGCGGCAGAAACTGAACAGCCTGAAAGCCGGATAGTTCCCGGTTCTAAAGTGCCCCTGTCCGGGGAGCAGACTGCGCCTGTAGCGCCGGCTGGCGCACTTTACGGACTGAAAAGTGGTATTAAATACAGTCAGATTGCTCCTTCTGACAGCAATTTTGTGCGGAAACCAGAAAGCGGCGCAGTGTTCAACATGCCTTTGTTAAACTCCCTGCAGCAGGTTACACCTGATATTACCACAGCCGGCGCAGAGAGTGAGCTTGTACAGCCTGTCCGTACCTGTATTATTCCCGGCAGCGTGACTCCCTGCAAAAAAGGCCGTGCGGGCATCACTGTCGGCGCCATCGTCAGCAGCTCGCTGAACGGAGCGAGTGCCGGATTTATCTACACCCGACATGTCGGCCGGCGGTTAGCAGCAAGGGGCGGATTTTCAATGTCTGTATTCTCAACCTCTCAGGGGATGCAGCCTGTGCTGATGTTCTCGGATCAGGAATACCTGGGAGCTACCAATTATGCTTTTGAGAGTAACGATCAGTTCGGAAACGCAGTGCAGACACAGGATGTTTTCGACCAGACCGGACAGATTGTCGAGGTGCCGGTTAAAGGCTGGATTGCGGCAGAACTGACTGCCATGATTCAGTACAAACTAACCAGAAAACTATGGTTGCAAACGGGAGCAGCAGGGTCTCTGACTGCCAAGAGTATTATCTCTCCGCTGAACTACACAGGAAATGTGGTTCTGCAACCCGACAAAGGTGCGTTGAATTCGCTGGCATCGCTGGCCGGGCCACTTGTCAGAAAGTTCACTCAGGACTGGATAACCGGTATTTCATGGTGCGGTGGCAGACATATTGAATGGGGACTGAATTTGAGAGTGCCATTGAATTCGGACATCAAATACAGGAAGCTGGCGAACAGCGCGATGTCAACCAGTAATTCGGGATTTGACAAAGAATCTTCCAATCTTTTCACGGGTTCCGGCGCATCTACTCTGCTTACGGCCTCTGCAATATGGAATTTTTAAGAACTTGCTCAGGGGATGTCCGGTATATAGCCAACAGGAATTGAACACTTTCCTGGCCTTCCGGATATTCCGGGTACACTCGCGGCGTACTCAGCCCCGACAGACATCAACCGAGATGAAGACATATGTCCCTTCGGCCTGCAACTGATACCTTCCTGCAGAAATATACTGGATATCCGTATTCAGACTCGTCCGAATAAACTCGGGCACGACACAGGGCTCGTTCATCACGAGCTTGTCTTCCTGGAAATGCCTGCTAAATGCAGCATCAGCCAGCTGGTCTTTGCTGAAAAACACCAGCAGTCCGTGACCGTCTCGGCGCAAGGTGATATGTGCCCGGAATCTTGCGCAGGACAGACTGGTCAATTCTTCTGTACTGGTAATTTTGCAAATACCCGTACCCCTGCAGTCCATGGAGGGGGATCCGAATATGATTTCGCAACACACGGTCTCTCCGAGAGACAGCGATTGGAAAGCGGGAGAGATGATGTCTTTTTCGGGGATTAGAACGTTCAGATGCGGGAGGCTGACCATGGTTATGATTGTAATCAGAGAGATGATACAGAAACATACCGTGGGTAACCGGACAGAGCCTGGCGCCCTGACTGGCAGAGGACCGGCGGAATTGCAGGTATCTGCCCGGAAAGGCGCTTGAAACACAAAGAAACAATGGCACTGCGGTGTTACGCGCGGCACGATTCAGGGATTCAGGCAAACCAAGGGCAGGATGATTATCTGATATGTACATCAAAAATCATTCCAAACACTTCACAAAGCCGGTATTGGCCAAAAGTAATGAATACATTTTTCACGCTGGAAAAACGCTGAAACCGGGGGTATATCAAAGTGAGCCGGCTTCCTGCAGGATAGAAGTCACCTTCTCTACAACATCCTCCACCTGTGGTTTGGAGAAATAGTCGCCGTCCTGACCATAAGCCGGGCGGTGTGGCCTGGCGCACAGTGTAGCCGGTTTGGAATCGAGCCAGCGGTATCCGCCCTGTACTTCCAGCACCTGTTGCATCATGAAAGCGGAGGCGCCACCTTCGAAATCCTCGTCGAGGAAAAGTACGCGGTTTGTTTTTTTCAAGCTCTCTACACAAACGTGGTGGGTATCGAATGGCAGAAGTGTCTGAATATCAATTATTTCAACAGAAATACCCGCTTCTGCCAGTCGGTTGGCAGCGACTTCGGCTATCTGTACAGACGCGCCATAAGTAATGACCGTGATGTCCGAACCCTGTTGCAGTACTTCAGGGATACCGAGTGGCACCTTGAATGTTGCAATATTTTCGGGCAGTCTTTCTTTCAGGCGGTATCCATTGAGAACCTCTACGACGATGGCCGGGTCGTCGCCCTGAAGCAGCGTATTGTACATACCTGCTGCCTGCGTCATATTGCGCGGCACACAAACGTGCATTCCTCTGAGCGATCCGAGCATCATTCCCATGGGCGAACCGCTGTGCCACACCCCCACGAGCCTGTGTCCGCGCGTGCGTATGATGGCTGGAGCGGCCTGCTGGTTATTGGATCGCCAGCGAAGCGTACAGAGGTCATCTGAAAGGGGCGACAGTCCGTACAGCAGATAATCAAGATACTGAATTTCGGCGATTGGTCGCAATCCGCGCATAGCCATACCGATGGCCTGGCCCATGATCGTCCATTCCCGGATGCCGGTATCGAAAACCCTTTCTTCGCCGTACTTTTGTTGCATACCACGCAGGCCCTGATTGACATCGCCGATGAAGCCGACATCTTCTCCGAAGAAGAACAGGCGGGGGTCGCGGCTCAGATTGTGGTCGAAGCAGGCATTCAGGATTTCGAATCCGTCTTTGAGGGGTGATTCGTCGGTATATCGGGCGGGCTCGGACGCCACGTTCATTGGAGACCCTGGTGAGGAGCTGAGCAGATTGGCAGAATAAATACGATCTCCCTCATTCAGTTCCATCCTGACAAAATCCTCGAGGGCCGTTCTGGACATTCCCGTGCGTTTGCCGAGTGTGGCAAGGGCACGGCGGGCTGTAGAGATCACGTCGTAACGGAGCGGATCTTTCTTTTGTGCCAGATCAGCCTGTATGGAGGCGAGTGCACTGACATCAGGAAAGTCAGCGACCAGTTTGCCGATCAGGGTATCAACCATTTTTCTCGTTTCGGCCACCTTGTCGTGGTAGTGCCTGTAAGCCCGGAGCGCTGCGGCGGCGGCCTCTTTTTTGGCTTCGCCTTTGATATTTTCAATCTCCTCATGCGTGGCGATACCACTTTCGAGCATCCACTCTGCCATGCGCCGGTTGCAGTCGAATTTTTCTTCAAACTCGAGACGTTCCGGACTTTTGTACCGGCGGTGATCGCCGGAGGTAGAGTGCCCCAATTGCTGAGTTACCTCCTGAATATGAAAGAGTGCGGGTCGGTGATCGGCGCGCATTTTCTCGATACCCGACTGATACAGTCCGCAGAGGCCGGGGTAATCCCATGCCTTGCCGGTGTACATACTGATACCACTTCCGTTTTCAGAGGCAAACCCGCTGAGCGCCTCGCTGATACTTTCGCGGCTTGTCTGATATTTTTTCGGGACGGAAATTCCGTAGCCATCATCCCATACACTCACTGCGAGCGGGGCCTGAACAACCCCGGCGGCGTTTATTGTCTCCCAGAATGCACCTTCCGAGGTAGATGCATCACCTATTGTGACGAACGCCACCTCATTGCCATTTTCGCTGAGATTGGCGCAGAGCGACGGATTTTCCCTGAATTTTTTTGATGCGAAAGCGAGACCGAGTCCGCGTGCCATTTGTCCGCCGGTGGGTGCAATATCCGAAGTGATGTTGAACCTGTTTTTCAGATCGAGGAACTCGCCCAGATCATTGATAAACGGCGTAGCGAAGTGACAATTCATTTGTCGGCCACCAGAAAACGGGTCGTTGTAGGGGTCGCCGTAAAGTTGTCCGAAGAACTGGTCGAGATTCATCAGGCCGAGAGCGAGAACGAGCGTCTGGTCGCGATAGTAACCGGAGCGGAAGTCGCCTTTTTTCCAGGCGCGGGCCATTGCTACCTGAGCAACCTCCTTGCCATCGCCAATGATACCGAAGTTTGCCCGGCCGTTGAGCACCTCCTTGCGGGCGATGATACTGGCTTCGCGACTCAGACAACAAATTTTGAAATCGTCCAGCACCTGCTGACGATACTCGGAAGTGATGGCCTGCTTCGAATTGTTACCTTTCGGTACTTTAGTATTTGTCATAGCATTATTCAGGTAAGGGACTGCAAAGGTACGGGTAAAAAGCGAATAAAAGTTTGTTTATGGCACCCGATAGCGTTGTTCACCGATACATTATCTGAATTCCAAAAAAGATTCCGCCAATTCAGAAAAAACTCATTCATTTGTTGCGCCAAAGTTCGCATTACCGCGCAAGGCAAGCCCTGGCCAAATAGAATGTCGCAGTATTTCTGAACGAACTTTACGCTATATGACCACTCGACGCCGAGCCCTCAAAACCATTCTTGCGGGAGCAGCAGCCGTTGCCTCCAATCCGGAAATCGGACTTTCCATGACAGAAAAACACGCGCCGGTTGTCCGGAAGGGCAATATCAGGCACTCCGTATGCCGCTGGTGC
>CAIYFY010000502.1 GCA_903925535.1 uncultured Bacteroidota bacterium
AAAAAACATATCGGCGATGTGTTCGAAGGTATTGTAAGCGGGATGATTGACAGGGGATTCTTTGTCGAACTGCCCGACTCAAGGGCCGAGGGTCTGGTGGAATTCCGGTATCTCGAAGATACCTACACCATAGATCCCGGAAACCTGAGCGCTACCGGACGACGTTACAAAAAACAAATCAGGATGGGCGACCGGGTGGATGTCAGGGTGGTCAGTGTTGACCTCAACCGCCGACAGATTGAAATGGATCTTGCATGATAAATGCCTTTTTTCGTTTCTTTGACCCCAACTATAAACGCCTGATGTGAAAATATTCCACCTGATCGTCTTCGCCGCGTTGCTGTCGGCCTTCAACCCCTGTCTGGCTCAGGAACAGGAGGAAATCGAGCGCACAACCGAAGAGGTGGAATCGCTGCTCCGGCGAGCCATGGCATCCGCCAGTGATTCAGAAATTGAACAGTTCGCCGGAAGGAGCCTGTCTATGGCCCGCAGTGTCCGGTACGATGGCGGTATCATCCGCGCCTGTATCCGGCTCGCCGAACTGTTCGCCAGGCAAGGCAGAACGTCAGAAGCGCTCCAGTACTATCTGGAAGCAGAAGCCAAACTGGAAACAAAGGGCAACAAGGAAACGCTCACTGCAGTGCAAATGGCGCTCGGTGATCTTTTTTTCAGGGAAAAAATGTACGGATCTGCACGAAGATACTACGAGCAGGTGCTTAAATCAACCCCCGATAACCCGGATATACTGGAAAAAGCCGCCGATGCCAGCCTGAATAATCTGCAGTTCGAAAGCGCCGACAGTATTTACCAGCAACTGATTGCCGCATGCCGGGAATCTTACAATCTTCCCTGTCAGACCAGAATTTATCAGAAACAGGCAGCGGCCTACGACCAGAGCGGAAACTCGGGTAAAAGTCTGTACTTCTACCTGCGTATCAAGGATATCATTGAGCGATCGGGTACCACTATCGAACAATCGCTGCTTTATAACAACCTGGGCCGCCAATACGCAACGCTGCGCGATTATGAAACAGCACTCGAATATTTCAGAAAAGCAGAATTGCAGTGTAAATTTATTGACTGCGACTATAACGAAATTCTGTTCGCCAATATCGGTATCGCACTGCACAACACCGGACAAACCAGAGAAGGTATCGAATATCTGCTGAAAGCGCGGGATATTCTGGTGAGCCGAAAGGACTTCGCTGCCATGGCAAACCTGGAACACCTGCTCGCGACGGTCTATTTCAGTAATGGTGATTTTTACAACGCCTTGTCACACAATGATCTGGCGGTCAGATATGCACAGGATACCCGCCAGCAACGCGTGCTCGCAGAAGCTTACCGAACGGCAGCCGATCTCTACCACGAATTGTACGAGTTTGAAAAGGCTTTTAATAACTACAAGGAATACCTGAATATTCTCGATGCGGTCAGGACGGAAGAACGGGCCCGCGAAATGCAGCTCAGCCAGCAACGCGCCCTTCTCTCCGAAGCCGAAGGTCAGATCAAATTCCTCATCGCACGACAAAATTTCAAAGACCTTGAGTTGTCTCAACTCCAGTTTGAAAGTGAAAAACTGTCGCTGCTCAACAAAAACCTGGAGCTCGAAACCCGTGAAAAGGAAAATCAGCTGCAACTGCTGGCCGCACAGAAAGATGCCGACCAGGCCAAGCTCCGGCAGCAAAGCCTGGAGGTACTGCGCTCCAGACAGGAATCAAAACTGGCGGCCCAGCAGCTGGCAGCCGAAAAGCAAACCCGCCTGATTGCTGAACTCAGACAAAAGGAAACGATTGAACGGGCTCAAAATATGGCCGACAGCACGCGCCGTGCACAAGAACTCTACCGCGTACAGCAGGAACAGGAATATGAGCGACAGAAAGAGGCCAGCTTTCGCTCTTTCGTCACGCTGCTGGGCACCCTCGGCGCTATCATCGTCGCACTCCTGCTCGTCGGCTGGTGGCTGTCGCGACAAACAGGTCAGCGATTGAAAAACCAGAACCGGCAAATTCAGGAACAAAACAGGGAAATTGAAGAGGAAAGGCACAAAAGCGAAGGGCTGCTTCTCAATATTCTCCCCGAAGAAATTGCCCGGGAACTGAAATCAGGCGGCCAGGCCCGACCTAAACTGTATCAATCGGTCACTGTTCTTTTTACCGATTTTATCAATTTCACAAAACTGTCGGCCCAACTCACCCCCGGACAAATAATTGACGAACTGAACGAGTGCTTTTTGGCATTCGACGAAATCTGTGAACGCCACCAGCTGGAAAAAATAAAGACGATCGGAGATGCTTACATGTGCGCAGGTGGCCTGCCCGTCGTAAACGATACGCACCCGTCTGACGCTGTAAGCGCTGCATTTGAAATGATTGACTGGCTCGAAAACCGAAACAGACAAAATCCAGACGCGCTGCTCCGAAAAATGCGCATCGGTATTCATACCGGCCCGGTTGTTGCAGGCGTTATCGGCAAAAATAAATTCGCCTACGATATCTGGGGCGACGCCGTTAACCTCGCCGCCCGACTGGAAGAACACGGTGAACATGGCAAAGTGAACGTTTCAGCCACCACTGCCGAAGCAGTGAGGCATCTTTACCCTGTAGAACCACGGGGCTCCTTTTCTGTACATAACAAGGGCGAAGTAGAGATGTTTTTTGTATTCAACAGGGATAAATAGCATGAAAATTTATCAAATCTCGCGTCCTTACGCCGCCATCATCCTCGTGGGAGCACCACTGCTGATAGCTCTGTTCGGCTGGATGCTCATTCAGCCGCTCCTGCCCGGCCCCCTCGACCCGTTTCTCGCGGAAACATACTGGCTCTTCGGACCGATGGCAGCAGTACTGGTACTGACGGGTGTGGCTGGTATTATAGATGTGTTCAATGGCCGTTTTGTCATTGACGACGACAGGGTATATGCAGTCAGTGTCATCTTTCGCCGGGAACTGCTGTTCAATGAAATTCTGGGCTTCACCGTTGATGACCGCTATATCACCATCAAACCCGTAAATCGAAACAGGAAAAAGATAAAAATCAGTCTGTCCTACGCCGACAGTCACGAGATTGTTCAGTGGCTGGCTGATCGCTACCCGGATCTGGACCTGGAAAGTGCCTCACAGGAAGACGACGATATCATCAGTTTAAGTTCGGGATGGTCGCAGGAAGAACGGGAAACCAGACTCGGAAAAGCCGTACAGGTGGTCCGGGTACTGAATATCACCGCCATCCTGTCAGCAATATGGTACTTTTTCGTTCCGGTTATGCAAGTACTGGCACTGACAGGGGTCATACTCACTCCGCTGGCAGTCGTGGCGGCAGTAAAATGGTCGGGCGGCCTGATTCGCTATAACGAAAGAAAATACAGTGTTCTTCCTCACGTGTTTTTCGCGCTGCTTTTCCCCTGTATGAGCATATGCCTGCGCTCGATTCTTGACTACGAGCTGATCGAATATGGCAGTGTCTGGCGTGTAGCATTGCCAGTATTGGGAGTACTGCTGATCGTCGTTTTCTCCGGCAGGTCCGGATTCCGGTTCAGCAAGCCCGTCCATTATGTGGAAGCCGCTGTCATCGCAGCTTTTTTTCTGGCATACAGCTATGGTACGGTCACTGCCCTGAATGCAGCCCTCGACCGGTCAGCACCGGTGGAGTACCGGGCTGTTGTGACAGGGAAACGTATCAGTAGCGGAAAAACCACATCGTATTACCTCGAACTTTCACCCTGGGGGCCCCGTACAGAAAAAGAGGAGGTTTTTGTTTCATCCGATCAGTACGAGGAGTATGGTGAAGGCGAAGAACTGACTGTTTCAACCCAAAACGGGTTTTTCGGTATCCAGTGGTTCTATGTGGAATAAGAGCTCCTGACGAGCATCATTTGGAATTATAACCACCGTCATAAGGCAGCAGTTGTTTCACCTGCAATTTTGCAGTGCGAATCACCAAACTGCACTGCTCTATGAAAAAGATACTTGTCCCCGTTGATTTCTCCGATAACGCCGAAAACGCCCTTTTTGTAGCCGCCGAAGTAGCCCGAAAAAGCGGCGCTGTCCTCGAACTGCTCCATGTGAATGTGGCTTCCGTGTATGCTGCGCCCCTGTCGGAATTTTCCCCTGCATCCGGCTACACCATTGAAGACAATAACTACGACGAAACCGCAGGTGCCGGACTCGAACGCATCAAGACGGAGTTGCTGGGCAATCCCGAGTACGCCGGACTGGAAATCCAGACCAGGGTTGGCGACGGTTACCTGCACAGTACCATCAAAAACGTTGCTGAAGAAGACGGCGTTGATCTGGTCGTCATGGGAACCAGGGGAGCCTCCGGACTGAATGAGTTTCTGCTGGGCTCCAATACGGAGAAAGTTATCCGTACCGCCCCCTGCCCGGTTCTTGCTGTACCTGCGGGCGCAGAAAAATTCAGACCCAAAACGGTGTTGCTGCCTACTACACTGAAAGACGACCAGCTCACTACATTCCGCTTTCTGGCAGAATGGCAGAAGATCTTCGGATTCACCGTGCAGATACTGTACATGAATAATCCATCGGCGCTGGAAACAGACTCCTCAGCAGAAAATCTGAAAAATGCACTGGCCCAAAAGGCTGGTCTCGATGCATCCGAAGCAATCATTACTACAGAATCCTTCTTTGAGGATACTACCATACTCGGATTCTCGGATCAGGTAAAAGCTGATCTGATTGTGATGGCCACGCATCAGCGGAAGGGTATATCCCATGTCGTATTTGGCAGCATCACAGAAGATACCGTCAACCACTCACATGTTCCTGTACTCGCTGTTCCTGTAAACTGGAGTATTGCGTAACGTGACAGATGTTTTATGTTAACCGGATGACCTGTGGCTTATCAGCCTGAAAGCGACTTTTCGACAGGCCGGTACATATACAAAACATCCTTTTCATTCGATATAAAGCAGGGGCCGTCTCACAACTTCAATGTGTGTGAGACGGCCTCTCCTTTATCCGTGTGTGTTTGATAAACACAAATTTTACTTATATATTTTTTCGAATTTAAAAAATAAGTATATTTGCCAAACAATGTATTATTAATTTTCAAATCTAAAACTCAATACCATGAAAATCTGCTTTATTCCCGTAATTCTGCTGTACCTCCTGACGCCGTTGGCTGCCCAGTCCGATATTTCCAGGCCCATCGGGTATGCCGCATACCTGCGGTCGGTTTCTCTTTCCGGTGAAACTGATAAAAATGGCACCTGCATCCTGCTTTTCAACACCTCCGGCTCGCTGTTTATTCACAGCGAGGTTGTACGACCCGATTCCACCTACAGCAACCCGGAATACGTTTTCCCGGTAACCATCCGGGGCGACAAACAGGGATTTCCTGTCTATAAATCGCACAAAGACAACACAATACTTTACAAAACTCCATGCCGTCAAAGTCCATCGGACAACTGTATTGTCAAGGACACTCTGGGCAGTATTGACTGGGCACTTCAACCCGGCGAGCATAAAAGATTCGGTACATATACGTGCGAGAAAGCAGTGGGTACCTTCCGAGGCCGAACTTACGAGGTCTGGTACGCCCCGGATATCCCTGTACCCTCCGGCCCATTCAAACTGGGCGGTTTGCCCGGCCTCATCCTCGAAGCCAAATCAACCGACGGAAAAGTACAGTTTCTCTTCAAGGAACTGGTTCTGTCAAAAAATATCAACTCGTCCATTATACCTCCCGACGGGTTTGCCACGGGACTTGATTACGGCACATTCAGAGAAGAAAAAGAAGCGTTCGACAAGAATCTGATCAAATCATCCCAGGCACAGGGAATCCAGCTCAGAATCAGTTCTCTCGAAATGATTGAACAATGACGCCGGGGCTCAAAATCCTGCTGTATCTCACAGCATGGATACTCCCTGTATATACAAATGCCCAGGCTGTTATCTCGGGTCGGGTACTCGACAGCCTCAGTCAGCCAGTTGAAATGGCCAGCGTCATCGTCAGATCCTGTAACGATGACCGCGTTCTGGCATTCTGCAACACCGATCAGTCCGGAAACTTCTCTCTGAAGCCCGAGCTGTCAGGTTGCGACACACCAACGCTGCATGTCAGATCGCTCGGATATAACCCGTTTCGCATGAAGCTCTCCGGCAACAATATGTCATCCCTGACTATTCGTCTGAGTGCGGGTGCGCTGAATGAAATAGTCATCAGGGCAGAAGCACTGCCCGTAGTCGTCAGGTCGGATACCACAGAATATAGCGCCAGGGCATTTTCAGACAGCACCGAATTTTCAGTGGAAGACCTGCTGAAAAAAATTCCCGGTATTCAGGTGGATAACAATGGCCGCATCACGGTCGGCGGAAAATCCGTAGAAAAAGTGATGATTGAGGGCGACGATCTGTTTAACCAAAACTACACGATCGGTACCAGGAATATCCGGGCAGATATGATAGATAAAATTCAGGCTATTGATCGCTATCAGGATAACCCGCTGTTCAAAGGAATCAGCGAATCAGAGCGAATGGTGCTCAATCTGACCATACGGGAAGACAAAAAATATAAAATATCCGGAAGCACCACAACTGGCGCCGGCTTTGGAGGTCGCGCACGCGGACAAACGCATATCAACCTGATTTCAATAACAAAGAAGAGCAAATCATATATCCTCGGAAATGCCAATAACACAGGAAATAACGCACTGGAATCAACCGGTGCTTCGATTATCCGGTTGCCCGGCTTCGATGGTGTAAAATATACAGACAATCCGCTTGTCAAAGAATCGCTCTATGCAGGACAATCCCTGGAATATGCCGGTATGCCCGCAGCTTTCAGTATAGAAAACAAATCAGCGCTGGTTTTCGGAGGCTACACTGTTCCCGTGAACCCGAAAACGAAACTGAAACTGACAGGCTGGACAGGGGCTGAATCGCTGAAACAGGAAGCCGACAGAATCGCAATTTACCGCGCAGGCTCTCTGGTTCAGCGACTCTCGGAAAATACCCGAACCGCCAAAAAAGCTTCCTCTTCAAATATTCAGGCCGACCTGAATTACTCCGCTCCCAATCAGCGACAGTCTCTCCAGTTTTTTCTGCAGCATCGTTCCGATCCGTTAAACGACTATTTCTCCCTGGACAGAAGTACAACACCTGCCGATACACTGCACGTTGATCAAAACCCCGACAACCATACCAGGCAAGGTTTCGCTGCCGCCGATTACAGTTACAAGGTGAACAGTAAGAGTATCCTTCAGGTAATCGCCCGGGCGGCTCAATTGGAAGAACAACAGACGTTTAATTCCACCTATAACCGATATTTTACCCTTTTTCACACAGATTCCAGTTTCACCGGCCTCAAACAGCCATCACTGTTGCGTCAGTCCGCCAATGCGCTTAATCTGCGCTTCCTGACGGTCCGGTCCGGCTGGAATCTGGAACTGACTGTCGATGCAGGACAGGCACTTGCCCGGATTAACTCGTCAGTCGGGCTTTTGGGCCAAAGCAATGAAATGACCGTACCCGACACCGACTTCCGGAATGATATTGGCCTCCGGACAACAACGTATCGCACAGGCTTTCGGGTTGCACGCTCTGCCGGTAACTGGCAGTTCAGAATAAATGCAAACCCGGGCTTGCTGCAGGCCACATTGCGCGATTCAGGTTTTGTATTACAGCAAAAAAAGCAGGTGACAACCGAGTCTGCTGCAAAAGTTACCTATTTTATCAGTAGGTGGCACTATATCAGTGTGCGTTATGGTTTTACCCCGGTACTGGCGGGAGCAACAGATTACCTGCCCGGATACATCGTTTCGGATTATCAGACGTTTAATCGCGGGCTGCCTCAAATAGCCGTCGTTAATCAGCAAAATGCGGATATTTCATACAACTACCACAACGCACGCAAGTTTTACGGGTGGAGCGCAAGCCTGGGCACCGGTGTAAATTCAAATGTAACCGGTTCCGGATATCAGATTAATCCAGATTTTTTCCTGAGAAATATATACAGACCTGTCTCCTCCAACAGTACCGCTCTGAATGGTTCGGTTTTCAGATTCATCCCTGCGATAAGTTCGAGATTTGAAGTGTCTGCCATGTGGATGAAAATCGGTTCCTATGCTGCGGTAAATGATGTTTCTTCCGCTCTTTTTCTGAATGAACAAAAAAGCGTAACCTTCAAATACGGCAGTGCATTCGACGGCTGGTTTAACGCAGTCCTGAGTATGCAGTGGACATCTTTCGGTGCAACAGGCGAAACGGGTGTTAAAGTCGGTGGCAACAACCTGTTTTCCACCGTGCGCATACACATAAAACCCGACGCCAAAACGAACCTGAAACTCGACGTGTTTCAAACAGGGGCCCGGTTATCGGGTGCACCCATGGACGTAAACTACGGATTATCCGGAACACTGTCAAGAGAAGTACCCGCCTGGAGGAGTACGATGATGCTGTCAGCCATGAACCTCTTCTTCTCCGACTCTTTCGGAAGAAGCAATGCCTGGTATTTTTACGAAACCCGCTCGTCGGTGCGTGCCGTGACGCCTTACATCGTATTCAGTTGGGATTTCCATTTCTGATTACGCCTTTGCTGCATTTATCACCGAGCAGGCCAGGGATATTTCTTCCTCGCTGATGATAAGGGGAGGGGCAATGCGCAGGGTATGATTGTTGAAAAGAAACCAGTCGGTCACCACGCCTTCGTGCAGGCAGTGCGCGATTATTTTCTGTACCCGTTCGAATGATCCGACATCAACACCCAGCCAAAGACCCGCCTGCCGGATCTCCCTTATTTCCGGGTGATTCAGCTGGTTTCTGAACAGGTCGCCCTTGCGCTTCACAAGTGATACCAGATCGGTGTCCAGCAGCACTTCGAGGGTAGCCAGTCCGGCAGCTGCCGACACCGGGTGACCGCCGAAGGTGGTGATATGGCCCAGAACCGGATCGTGTGTGAGCAGTTGCATCAGACTTTTGGGAGCGATAAACGCACCGAGCGGCATACCGCCACCCAGGCCCTTGGCCAGCAAGAGTATATCGGGCACAATTCCGTACTGTTCAAAGGCAAAAAGTGTACCCGTTCGGCCCATTCCTGCCTGAATTTCATCGAGAATGAGCAGAGCACCCGTCTCGCTGCAACGACGCCGGAGCGCCTGCAGCCACCCGGTATCCGGCGGAATTACGCCTGCCTCGCCCTGAACCGTTTCCACGATCACTGCCGCCACGCGGTCATCAATCAGTTCAGGTCCGGCAGTTTCGTTAAAATTGATATGAAACACACCCGGCAGGAGCGGATGAAAAGCCCTGGTAAAGTCGTCGGGCGACATCAGGCTGGCAGCACCCTGTGTACTGCCGTGATAGGCATTCCGGCAGGCCACAAAATGCGGTCGCCCTGTCGCACGCTTGGCCAGCTTCATAGCTCCCTCCGTTGCTTCGGCACCCGAATTGACAAAAAATACGGAGTCGAGTCCGGGCAACACAGAGGCGAGTCGCTCCGCCAGTTTGACCTGCGGCGACAATACATATTCTCCGTAAACCAGTGTATGCCAGTACTGACCGGTTTGTTGCAGTACCGCTTCCAGTACATGCGGATGCCGGTGCCCCAGCACACTGGGACCGATCCCGGCAATCAGGTCAAGATATTTTTTGCCCGATACGTCGTGCAGCCAGCAACCACTGGCCGACTCAATTTCAAGTGCCAGCGGGGCGGGCGACGTCTGGGCGACGTGTTGCAGGAAAAGAGCGCGCTGGGAGGCGTAGTGCATAAAACCGGTTTTTCGCACAAAGTTAATATTTTGCTGATTCAGTAATTTGGATACATATTTGCCCCGGCGCGGAAACAAGTTTCACAGAAGACGCGTTTAATCTCTGTATCTATGACAGCAAGGAAACTCATTGCGCGCGATATCCCGCCCCTGACAACAGCACACACCGGCAGAGATGCATTCCATCTGCTCAGCGACTTTCATGTGAAACACCTGCCTGTCGTTCAGGATGGCAAACTGCTGGGTATTCTGTCGGAGGAAGAGGTGTTCAGCCACAAAATATCCGACCCCATTGGATCGTACGATCTGAACCACCTCAGAAAAGCGGCCGTCCTCGAGGATGAACATGTATTCGGCGTAATACGACTGATGGGGGAGCAGCGCCTGACGCTTGTCCCGGTCATTGACCCCGAGAGCAATTACCTGGGAGTAATAGCCCAGAACGATCTGCTCCGGTACTTTTCACATACAGCATCATTTACCGGAGAAGGAGCTGTGCTCGTACTCGAAATGCCCAAAAGAGACTACTCTCTGGCGAATATTTCCCGCATTATCGAAGAGGAGGGTATTAAAATCATGAACGTATTTGTCACATCCGAACCGGATCATGACAATATGGAACTGACCATGAAGCTGGACCGAACAGATATTACCCGGGCTATTGCCTCGCTCGAAAGATACGACTACCGTATCAAGGAAACCTTCGGCGAACTGGAAAAAGCCACTATGATGCGGGAGCGCTACGATGCGCTGATGTATTATCTGAATATATGACTTTTTTCAGATAACACCGTTATCCTCATGCAACCGGAGCCGTTGGACAACCCGAATTTCATCTATTTTACAGAAAATCATCCATAAAAAGCACTTTTTTTAGCAAAAAATAGTCGAATTACAAAATTCCGGGGCAAAAGCCCGTACGGAACCGATTCTTTTTTGGAATTTTGGCAGAGAAAATCAGTCTTGTCTGAAACTGTTAACCAAACTTCTTATTCTCATGACAAAAACGATAACACTCAGAAACATGCTGCTCGCCCTCATGCTGGCAGCCGGTTTCCAGGTATCTTTTGCTCAAACCCCGTTCTGGACGGAGTCGTTTTCCGACGAAATTCAGTCCCTGACTACCTGGGAGAACGGTGGTATCAACACTGGTCCGATTATCTGGGCCTGGACCACCGATCTGGCTGCAGGCAACTGGAGCCCCGGTGATTTCACAGCGCCTACAGCAGCGACCGGCTACATGTGGTTCGACTCCGATGCAAACGGAGAAGGATTCCCGCATGACGCAACGATTACCAACATCACGGCACCAATCAACTGTTCCGGAAAATCCAATGTTCACCTGAAATTCTACACGTACTACCGCACATTTACCGGTAGTGACGTTGCCAACATCGGAATCAGCACGGATGGTACAAACTTTACGTACCGCAGCATTTCCGAGTTTGATGAACTCGTGGCTGAAACATCCGGCAACCCGCAGGTGTATCAGGGTTACATTGACCTTGCCATCCCGGAAGCAGACGGTGCATCCAATGTCTGGATCCAGTTCCGCTGGAATGGCGAATACGAGTACTACTGGAAAGTGGACGATGTCGAACTGTATGAGTACACTCCTGCAGTAGTAAACGTATCATTCAAGGTAAATATGCTGCTCCAGAATGTTGACCCGGCTGGTGCCCGCATAGCAGGTTCTTTCTCCAACTGGTCCGATATTCCGCTGGTAAACCAGGGTAACGGTATCTGGGGTGCTACGCTTCTGCTCACAGAAGGTCAGACTTACCAGTATAAGTTCAAAAACGGTCCGAATAACTGGGAACAGGCTCCTCAGGCTTGCGGTGTGAGCGACGGCTTCGGCGGCTACAACCGCAGTGTAACTGTAGGTAATACCGACATTTCACTGCCTGCAATTTGCTATTCATCCTGCGATCCGTGTGTGGTTCCTTGCAACCTGAATCCGAGTTCTATCATCTGCGACAACTTCGACAACTACCTCACCACCCAGAAACTGGGTCCACAGGCTACCTGGTGGACAACCTGGAGTGGCACCGAAGGTACAGCTGAAGATGGAATCGTATCATTGGAGCAGGCCAGCTCGCCTACCAAGTCCATGAAAATCAACAGCACAGCTGCTTCCGGCGGTCCGCAGGATGTAGTGCTGAACCTGGGTAACAAAACAACCGGCCGCTACAGCCTGAAATGGAAGTTCTACGTTCCCAATGGCAAAAATGCTTACTACAACATCCAGAACGTAGTGCCTATCGGCGCTGGCTCATGGAACCTCGACGTATTCTTCAGCAACAACGGCGCTGGTAATATCCAGATCGGAGCAGGTGCTTCTCTCGCAGAATTCACTTAC
>CAIYFY010000503.1 GCA_903925535.1 uncultured Bacteroidota bacterium
AGCCTGTGGCAAAATTGCCCGGCGCCAGGGTGGCCGTCAGGCCCGTAACACCCGTGGATGTCACCGTCTGGCCGGGGTGTGCGCTGCCATCGCCTCCGGTGTAAGGCACCGTGGCCGATACGCCCGAGGCGGGGAAACCAGCTTTTATGGAGCCTGTTATTGTAGCGCTTCCGCAGTCGAGCGCGGCGATATCTTCGGCGATGCAGCGGACGGAGTGACCCTCCCAACGCAGATAATAATCGTCGTAAGAGCCATTGTCATCGATATAATACACCCAACCATAATTTGGAATCTCCCAGGAGCTGGCCCAGTAAATACCATTACGACCCCTGTCTTCCAACTCACCTGTGTTACCATCTCTTTCACCTGTGGCAGGGAGCATCAGGTTGTCTCCAAACTTTAAACCTGCACCGTAATTTGTATGATCATAGTAACCGGAACTCCACACACCTGTGCTAGTCACGTTGTTATTGTTCTGAACCCCCAGCCATTGTGCAATAGTTGGCACCCGATACCCCGCAGGACAGGGATCATTGGCTGTTTTGGAAGCATCGGACCAGGCATTATCCGGAGCGAAGGTGTTATTCCATCCGCTTACGGGGCCACTGTTGGCATCTGCTGCACCGGGGCCAGTTGGTCCGGCAGCAGCCTGTGCCGCACGGCCCCACTGCCAGTAACCACCGTTGATTTCCCAGCCTGGGGTAAACGGATCGGCACTGGTGTTCGCAGCGCCGAGGTTGTAGCACAGGAAGTTCTTGTAGTCGGTGGCATTTATTTTGGCGCGACAGGAGATTACCTGTACATCCAGTGTACAGGTCTGTCCGCCGATATTCAGTGCAAAGCTGGCCGTGCCGTTTTGGGCAGGCGTACCCGTGATGGAGTAAGTCAGTGTTCCCGCACCACTGGCGAAGAAGCCCGGTGCCAGCGTGGCTGTCAGACCGGTTACGCCGGTGGAAGACACCGTTTCGCCGCTGTGAATACCGCCATTGCCTCCTGTGTAGGGCACACTCGCGCCCGCGCCTGTAACCGGCAGTCCGACCGTGAGTACGCCGGTGAAAGTAGTCCCGGCGCAGTTCAGCGACGAGATAGTACCGGGCACCACCTCGAAAGGAACATTGCAGGTAAATCCGTCTGCCGACAGCGCGAAACCTGCCGTACCGATAGCGGACGGCAGACCTGTGACAGTCCAGCTGAGTACACCGCTGCCCTCGGCGTAATTACCACCCGGCAACGAGGCCGTGAGACCCGTAACACCCGTGGATGACGCAGTTTGTCCTTCGTAAACACCGCCATTACCGCCTGTGTAGGGCACGCTGATATCAGTACCCGCTACCGTGGCATTTCCGCAATCAAGACCGCCAATCAGTCCTGACCTGCAGTAGGCGCGCTCCCACTGCGGTGCAGCGGGTGTACCCTGGTTAATTTCCAGGCATTTCGTGGCGGTATTGAAGATGACCAGTCCCCGGGCAGGGCTGGCTATGGCATTGCGTTCAGCAGTACTCATGCGCGGGAAAAGAAAGCCCCTGTTGCCACTCTGTACATCCAGCATGGCCGAAGGATCGGGGGTGGAGCCGCCCACTACTACCTGACCCGACAGGGCCAGGGGCAGAAGTGCCAGCAGCATGATTGCCAGTTTTATGATTGATTTGATCATGTTCAGATCCATTTTATTCCCTTTTCAGGAAAGAATAACAATTGATGAATTTGCCGGACAACCGGATTGACAAGCAGACACGTTACTCTGCGATGCAGCGCACGGAAAGACCCCAAATGCGTTTAAAATCACTAACGTTAGATGGGAAACCGGCATTGGCGACAAATATGTAATATGCTTCGGATGATCCTTTTTGAGTGCTGGACCAGTAGTAGCCACCCAGGCCGCGATTTGCCAGACCGCCACCCAATGCGGGAGTTCTGGCCCCGCCAGCCGGCAGCATCAGCTGGCTACCCAATTTTGTACCGGATGAATAATTGGTGATACTGCTGTAAAAGGAACCAACAAATTGAATTGTATTGTTGGCCAGTAATCCGGTTAACTGAGTTCGGGTGGGCAACCTGAATCCTGAGGGACACGGATCATTGGCTGTTTTGGAGCCATCAGTCCAGGATCCACTCGGTATATTGCCAAGATTCCATCCGCTCACAGCGCCTTCGTTCGCGTCAGCTGCACCTGGCCCTGTCGGTCCTGATGCAGCCTGTGTCAGCGTTCCCCATTGCCAGTAGCCACCATTGATTTCCCAGCTCGGAGTGAACGGATCAGCGCTGGTGTTGGCCGCTCCCAGGTTATAGCACATGAAACCCTTGAACTGGGTGGAGGATACTTTGGCACGACATACCAGAGGTACCACATTGAAATTCAAAGTACACGTCTGTCCGCCAATATCCAGCGCAAAACTCACCGTACCCGTATCAACAGGCATCCCGGAAAAAGTCAGCTCAACCGAACCTGATCCTTCAGCGAAGTTGCCGGCTGCCAGACTGGCCGTGAGGCCGCTTACTCCGGTCGAGGAGGCCGTCCAGGCGTCATAAACTCCTCCGTTTCCGCCCTGATAAGGTACATTCACCCTCACATTCACAGCACTGACACCCTCATAAAAGGCCCCGGTGACAGTCGCATTGGCGCAATCGAGCGAAGTGACTGAGCCATTCCGGCACTTCATACGCACCCAGCTGACTGCCGCCGGGGTACCCAGATTAATTTCCAGACAATTGGTTGATGTATTGAAAATAGCCAGTCCGGTGGCCGGGCTGGTCATGGCATCGCGCTGTGCAGTGGTGATACGCGGCAACAAGACTCCTTTCGAGTTACTCTGTACATCGAGTGCCGACGAAGGATCGGGTACGGTACCACCGACAACTACCTGACCTGACAGGGCCAGCGGGATAATGGCCAGCATGATTGTGGCCAGTTTTATGATTGATTTGATCATGTTTTTTCTTGTTTTTTCCCTGATTCAGGAAGTTGAATGATGGAAAAATTTTAAGACAAATAGTCGTATTATTCTGCGACACAACGGACAGAGAGCCCGAAACTACGGGTGCTGTCGTTCGTGGTGGCGCCACTACTACTGAAGATCAGGATCCCCGCGTTGACATTGCCGTTCTCTGTACTGCTCCAGTAGCGGCCGCTGCCACCACGGCTGCCCAACGAACCACCGACGTTGCCCCTGACGCCGGCCACCGGAAGCATGAGCTGATTTCCGAATTTTTTACCCGCCGTATAGTTGAGAGCTGCATTAGAGAATGTGCCCATGTTAAATTGGCTGTTATTTGCTATCACAGCCCCCCACTGTGCTTTGGTTGGTACCCTGTATCCTGATGGACAAGGGTCATTGGCTGTTTTGGAACCATCAGTCCATGATCCGTTTAGTGCTAAAGTCGTATTCCAGCCGCTGACAGAATCATTGTTAGCTTGATCTGCGCCCGGGCCAGTCGGTCCCGCTGCAGCCTCCGCCGAGCTACCCCATTGCCAGTAACCGCCATTTATCTCCCAGCTCGGGGTGAACGGATCAGCGCTGGTATTGG
>CAIYFY010000504.1 GCA_903925535.1 uncultured Bacteroidota bacterium
GGTCAGGTTCCGGTGTCCGACAAAACACAGGGCGTTGGTTCCGTGACCAAGTTCGGGTCGAGGCTCAAAATAGGATACGGATCGCCTTCTGATAGCCTCCCGCACCTTTCGGATGTCAGTTTTGGTGTTGATGGAAGCAAAACGGCGCGAGCGTTCCTTGGAGTTAAGGTTAAGGGCTTCTTCAAACGACTTTTTATTCTGTTCATGCGATGCTGCATTTGCCGGATTCAGCAGTTTTTCATCGTAAAAGGCAATCTCGTCGCTTGCTGTGTCGTGGAGTGCACCCAGAAACTGTGTTTCAGCAGGGATAACCAAACCGCGGGCGGCAAGTTCTGCCCTCACCTGCGGATGATTGGCCATAAAGGCCAGTACCCGGGCATTTACCGAACCGGGTCGTCCGCTGCAGGCCCCACAATCGTGTGCTCCGTGGTGGGGGTTATTGGCGCTGCTCGAACCATGGGCCACCACATAAACAATTGGTGCAAAACGGGCGCTCAGACCGATACCCCTCAGGAGATTTTCCACCCTGTCGGTCATTTCGGCAACTGTAAACCCGATTTGCAGACCGTTTTCCATTTCCCCGTTACTTTCTATGACCAGCTCTGAGTCCAGATTCATGTGGGCAAATGCATCAGAAATGGCCGGACTCATACTCGGACTGAAAATATCCTTGAATAATTTGAAAGCTGCCCAGACACCCAGGGAAAGCGATGCCAGAAATCCCTGCAGAAAAGTGTGCGACCGTTTGCTGTGCAGAATTTCATGGCCTCTCTTTCCTCCGAATTCCTTCTCTTTGATGAGGAATTTCGGGGTGACGGGGGCCGGACACAGCTTTTCGTAAAATTTTCCGTTTGCGGGGTGAAAAAAGAACTCCACCCCGAAAAAACCGGGGGCACCGAGTGTTTCACAGTACGGGTCAACAGACTCGATATGTCTTCTGATAGAACACTCCCGCTCGTCTATGCAGAAAATACCCTGAAAACTCTTGCCGGTATCCGCTTCCTCCCGGTCTGTCTCCCTGACAATCCTGAGTGCCGATAATACCTCATCGTAGTAATTGAGTTCAAAAGCATCCTGCCAGATCATAAGTACCTCATGCCATTCGGTCAGCTGAAGCTTTTCGAAAAGGTTGGCAGGCTGTATGGGCCTCATCTGCGCGAGTGGTCTCCAGTCAGGCCCCAGTTCGTCTTCGGCAACGTCAATTTCAAGGAGTAACTCGAAGAAGATCAACTCCTTCAGCGATATTTTTTTGGGATACAATATGGTGTCGGGTCTGTCCTCTATGGCGGAAACCATACCAGCCCAGCCCCTGTGGCTGAACTGCTGATCAAACAGATACTGTTCGTACAGCTGCTCGTTGCCGACTATCAGCGCGAGCAGCGACTCGACCGTTACCGACTCGTCGAACAACAGATTGCGAGCCCGTTGCGTCCTGAAAAAGCTGCTCAGTCCGTTTTTTTCGATATGCCTCAGCCCGGGAATCAATCCTTCTTCCACAAACGGGAAATGCCGCAGCGCAATACCCTGATCGAGGTAGCTGCATATAACCCTGAACAGAAGCGGCTGGACGAGATTATCCATATCAAGCCTGTAAATCTCCTTCCAGTACGGGCGGAGGCGGCCAGTTCGGGGTTCTGTACAGGCGGACCGGGTACTTCGGAGCGCTTTTTCCAGCCAGTTTTTTGCATCGTGTGCGCCCTTGCGCGCGAGAACAACATGCTCCAGAATTTCGTGTCTGATCCGCCCGATTTCGTACAACTTCCTGTACTCATTGAGGTTGAATGTAGCCTGATGACCAAAAATGGCCGACGAGGTGAAAATAGCCTCATAAAAAGGCATGTGCTGAAATGCGTGCAGCGAATTGTGGTGAATGAAGTCCTTCAGCGGCGTTTGTGAGGGCAGATAGTGCTTCAAATCATGGATAACATCATCCAGATTAAAGTTGTCCGTGCTATTTTTCATTTCCTAAGGATTTTTCCTGTTTTTTTGCGTGCTGCCAGTTTATGGTTTGACAAAGGCTCATGCCCATCAATACCGACGATACTGACCGTACCTCCCGCAGCGATATAATCGTGCTCAAAGTGGTGCAGATTTTCCATAACCGAGTGATCAACCAGATGGGTTTTTGACAGATCCACGGTAAGATTCATCCCTTGTGGCACGGCTTCCAGCACACTTTTCAGGCCCATATAATTTGTGAACACCGCCGCTTTGTCCACCTCGACGAGGTAATTCATGTCTTCAAAAGAGACACTCACAGGCGCCTTGAACAACGCCTTCAGGGGTGCGCCATGAATCAGGTGAAAAACAATTTTCAGCAGGATGCCGGCAGCAATTCCCACCAGCAAATCTTCATACAGCGTAAAGAAAACCGTGACGAGGAATATGGCCAGCTGTTCTTTACCAATCTGAAAAATATGAATGAATTCCCGGGGATGTGCCAGTTTGATTCCTACAGTAATGAGCATGGCTGCCAGTGCTGTATTGGGAATCATTTCAATGTAACGCGTTGCCAGCAACACGAAAATCAGCATAAACAGACCGTGGAAAAAATTGGCCCACCGTGTTTTAGCGCCATTATTTACGTTGGATGAGCTTCGGGCCACTTCGGAAATCATGGGTAATCCGCCCAGCACACCTGCCACCATATTGCCAAATCCGACAGCCAGCAAATCGCGGTTGGTATCGGACTTGCGTTTGTACGGGTCGAGCATATCAATCGCCTTGACTGTCAGGAGTGACTCAAGGGTACCCACAAGAGCAAACATGATGACATATTTGATAAATATACCCGTCTGAGCTGTTCCTGAGAAGTCCACATTAACATGGATATTGTCCAGCAGATTCCCGATATGCACCAGTGCATAGGCAGGCTCGGTGTGTTGAAAATCCATGACCAGCTCGGCAGGAATGGCGACCAGCAAAACGACCAGCGGCGGTGGTATTTTGCTCAGGACTGATTGTTTCAGCAATGGCCAGCCGAGCATGATGACAAGACTGGTGATACCAATTAACGTCGCTTTCCAGTCGAGGTGTGCGATGAATTCGGGTATTGAGGCCAGCATTTCGAGCGGTCCTTTTCCCTTTGTCATGGCCGGATCCACATCAAGCAGCACAGGAAACTGCTTGGAAATAATGATGATACCTATAGCTGCCAGCATTCCGTGAATAGCCGACAGCGGGAAGAAATCGGCGAGTTTTCCAAGTTTGAACAGTCCGAACAGCACCTGAACGACTCCGGCGACCACAATAGCTCCCAGTGCCAGTTTCCAGCCGGTCTCACCGCCGCCAAAATCGGCTACAGCACCGGCAACAATAACGATAAGTCCCGCCGCAGGACCTTTTATTGTCAGTTTTGATCCGGCAAAAAAGCTCACCAAAATACCGCCGATGATTGCGGTGATCAATCCCATGAGCGGGGGGAAGTCGGAGGCTTTGGCGATGCCAAGACTCAGCGGCAGTGCAAGGAGGAACACAATCAGACCGGAAGTGGCGTCTGTCGTCCAATATTGTTTTAGCCCTGCCAGTCCGTCGGCAGGGAGAGATTTATCAGTATTATTGTGCATTTCTTCAGGAATTGCGATCCAGGGCCCTGTGCCATCAGCCGGGCACATGAATCAGGATGAAAGAAGCGCAACTGCACAGCGGTTGCGGTGCGGTTGCCATAAACGAAAAGAAGAATCCTGGAGAAATCAGGCCGGGAGGGCGCCACGGAAGGTTCCGTGAAGAATAAAGAGCGGGATGGAAGTCCGGCTGAGCAAGCGGTGTTCGCTGCTCTCGACGGCTGCAGAGGTTGCAGCAAAAGAAAGGCGGCAGACAAGCAGACAAGCGGGGTTGCCTGCTATTTCGAAGTGGAGTGGCGCCTGAAATCCGCCGTCATCATCGCCCGCAGTGCCGGGAAACGATGCGCTGTCGCCCTCACTTTCACATTCTTCTCCCGAATCGGCTGTCAGCGACGAAGCATCGCCACTGACCAGCTCAAACAGCCCCTGATTACCGAGCTCGCAACTTCTTACGAATTCGGCACTTGACAGCAGCATTAAAAGGAAAAGGCCTTTTAGATGCCTGCTCATGGCGGGAGAGAGGAGATTGTTCATGTTGTCCGGTTATATGGACGGGGCAAAAGTATGGTTGCCTGGTATTATCAGGCCGTTAATGACTGGTTAAATGGAAAAAAAAATCCCGGTCTTCTCATTACTGAGAAACCCGGGATTCGAAGGAGGCTCAAAAAAGCTTCGCGGAAAGCGAATACCTAGTTTGAAGAATACTTGAGTTCCTTGATACGAGCCTTCTTGCCAACCAGTCCGCGCAGGTAGTACAGACGCGCACGACGTACTTTACCGCGTTTGATCACCTCGATAGCGGCGATATTGGGATTGGAGAAAGCAAAGATACGCTCGACACCCACGCCGTGGGAAATCTTGCGGACAGTGAACGTTTTGGTAAGGCCATGGCCTTTGATCTGAATCACGTCGCCGCGATAGTCCTGCTCACGCGTTTTGTCACCTTCAACAATATTGTAAGTGACAATGATGGTATCGCCAGTTTTGAACGCAGGGAATGAAGGCTTTTTCAGCAGTTGTTCCTGTACAAACTGAACGGCTTCCAGTTCTTTCATCGTATAAAAAATTTGTGTGTAGTCCTTTAAAAGAGGCGCAAAGGTAACACAAAGCGTTGTGAATTACCAAATTTTTTTGTGAAAATAGCTAATTGTTAATTGCCTGTTAAATTAAGTGTTGCAACACTTAATTGTATGAACTTTGTGCCGTCGTTCACGTTTATGTTATGACACAATCAAAAACTGACTTAAATTTTCACCAACCAACCTTTCATTTCATGAAAAAAATTATCTTCTTTCTCCTGATTTCGGCCTTTGTCACATCTGCACAGGCACAAATTTACATCGTTAATGCTGCTTCCAGCGCTATTGTATGGAAAGGCTACAAAGTAACCGGCGAGCACACCGGTACTGTAAAAATCAAAGACGGTAAACTATCTTTTAACAATGGCGTACTGGCTGGTGGCGAATTTACCATTGACATGAACTCCATAAACAATACTGATCTCGAGGGTGAGTGGGCCGGAAAACTGGTAGGACACCTCAAATCAGACGATTTTCTCGGTGTAGCCTCTCATCCAACTTCCAAACTGGTTATCACTCGCGCCATTGCACTTGACACCAAAGGTAATTACAAGATTGTTGGCAATCTCACTATCAA
>CAIYFY010000505.1 GCA_903925535.1 uncultured Bacteroidota bacterium
ATATTCTGCGGTTCGATATTCTGCGGTTCGATATTCTGCGGTTCGATATTCTGCGGTTCGATATTCTGCGGTTCGATATTCTGCGGTTCGATATTCTGCGGTTCGATATTCTGCGGTTCGATATTCTACGGTTTAAAATCCTGCGGTTTAAAATCCTGCGAAAAAATCGCCCGCCAGGTTAAACCAGCACAACACCATAGTCGGCAAGAAGCCCTTCCACCTCAGGGTATGAAAAGCGGGCGCCTGACAGTTTGTTTCGCTCCGGATTAATCCGGTAGTTTCTGGCAGATGCCAGGTCGGCATTCACCAGTTCTGTATATTCAAAGACAGCATTCAGCAGGTCACAGTCGCGAAAAATGGCCCTCCCGAGATTTGCCTCAGAGAAATCGGCCTCGTGCAGGATACAGGCATTAAATACCGTTCCCGGCAGTTTTAATGCCCTGAAACTGGTCATACCGAGGTTGCAATTATCAAAACTCATCTCCAGCAGGAATGAATGGCTGTCTTCAAACAGGATACCCAGCATCTTGCAGCCGCTGAAATGCACTTTCCTGAAAGCGGTGTTCGTGACAGATACATTGCTCAGGTTGCAATCAGTGAATTGGCAGTCGGTAAAGACATACCCTGCCAGACTGGCTCCGGAGAGGTCGAGATTCCTGAATGTGCAGTCCTCATATTCAGCCGGAGCAGGAGACCACAGCCCGGACTGTTCAATCACCTTGCCGGAGATGAATTCCTTCTTCATAATTCGTAAAATTCTATGGGCAGCCCGTCGGGATCGGCGATAAAGGTGAACCGCTTTCCAGTCATTTCATCGGTTCTGACCGCTTCAGTTTCCACCAGATGGCTTTGCAGATGTGCAATTACCCTTTCAAGGTCTTCCACGGCAAAAGCGAGGTGTCTGAGTCCGCACGCCTCCGGGCGCGAAGGGCGCGCGGGAGGATCCGGGAAAGAAAACAGCTCAATGATGTAATGACCATTCAGTGCCAGATCGAGTTTCCATGATCTGCGCTCGGCCCGCCACGTTTCACGAATGATGTCCAGTCCGAGTATTTCGGTGTAGAATCTTTTTGACTGGTCGTAATCAGAACAGATTATCGCTATATGGTGCACATTTTTCAGCAATCCGCTCATAATCCGCCACCGAATTTGTAGCCAACGTTCAGCACGGTGCCGCTTCCAAAAGTATTGTCCTCGTTGGTATAAACGCCCGTCATGTCGCGTCTGAAGGTGAGTGCCACATGAAATTTCATGATGTCCATTCCCAGTCCGTAGGTGATACCTGATTCCGTGTCAGCAAATACGGGAGCGTCGCCAATTGCATTGCCAGTTGTAATTTGCAGATGCTGGCGGTAATAGGCACCGGCAAACGGGTACATACGCACCTGTCCTCCGGATTGGTTGAGCAGATTGAGTTGCAGTGTGGCCGGAACGGTGAATGAGTGGCGGCGCACGGTTCCGGTAACGGCATCGCTGCCGTTGAAATCGTACAGTCCCTCTGCCTGCAGGGTGATGCGTTTTCCGAGATGCAGCTGACCGAACAGCCCGACATTGGCCTCGGCCTTCTTTTTGGCATTGAAATAGGTTGCATCATTTCTGAAATATGAGCTTCCTGCGCCCGCGAGCGCGCCCGCCTGTACGCGAATGCCGCCTTTTTTGGTGCCTTTATAGGATGGGGCGGCCCTCAGGTCTTTCTCGGAGGCAAGTCTGGAGGTCAGGTCGGCCATGAACTCCACCACGCGGGCCATTTCTTCGTATTCCAGTTTTGGTGCGTCGTCTTCGGGCTTGTGATAAGGCGATTTCAGGCCTGTAAACGCATGCGCTGTCGGAACACCCCGTTCGGCAAACGACCACGTATCGGTGCGGGATTCCACGTTGGCTGATACATTTTTGAGGTCCAGATTATGTCGCCTGGCTACCTCACGGGCCATTTCCGGGCCATTGTCGAGCGTACCGATACCCTTCAGATCGAGTCCCTTGTACGATTTGTACATCCCGATCATATCCATACTGAACATGAACTCAATCTCGGCGGGAGTGAAACGTCCATTAGACGATGCAAATGCCTTTGAACCCAGCAGACCGCTCTCCTCGCCGTCGAAAGCGATGAATATGACACTGCGTTTCAGTTCTGACCGGCGGCCGGAGAGTATGCGCACGAGTTCCATCAGACCAGCTGTACCAGACCCGTTGTCGTCGGCTCCGTTGTACACAATACGTTTTTCGTCTTTCATTTCATAACCCACGTGATCATAATGGGCTCCTACAACGATGTACTCTTTCTTCAGGTCGGGATCGGAGCCTTCCAGTACACCGATTACGTTGGTACCGGTCATGTTGGCCAAACTGATCCGGATGAAAAACTCCTGAAAGTAGTCATCATCAAAGGGCGCGAGACCGGCATTTTTGAAAGCTTCTGCTATGTACAGTGCAGCTTTTTGTTTGCCCCCGGTACCCAGTCCCCGTCCGTCAAGCGAGTCGGCGGCCAGGAAGTCGAGGTGCGTGCGCAGGCGGTCGCTGAGCGATTGTGCACTGAGCGCTTGAGAAAAAATCAGGAAGAGCAGAGGTAATAGTCGGTTAGTCATACGGCTTGATTTCGGAAAGGGAATGATTTGGTTGAAAAATATATCCGAATGGACGCCGCAAGATATGGCGATAATCACTTCAGGTAATCCACGATGACTCCGTTGGCCAAAAATTTGCCATTTTTCATGTCCAGTTTTGCTCCTGACGGTACATGTACCAGCACTGCTGCCTTGTCGGCCGGGAGGTCCACGCGCACAGTCCCGCGCGCGTTACGCGCGACGAACCGTCTGCTCACCGTGTCGTACAGATCGGTCTTTTTCCTGCCCACCTGAACTTCCAGGCTTTTTGACTCACTCCATGGATTGTAGTACAGATAAGTCGGATATGCCTCGCCCTTTTTGAAAAAATCGGTTACAGTGCAGTTCACGCGCAATATCCTGTCCACGTTCGTCGGACTGATCACAGCGCCGAACAGTCCGACATAGCTGCTTCCGTACACCGAAAGCATGGTTTCTTCGGGCATTCCGGGAGCCCACAGCGGGCCGTCGCCCTGCGCGAATGGAGTGATTCCCCTGAACCTGTCGTAAATGGACTCTTTGATCAGTCCTTCATAGGCTACGATACCCTTGTTTACACTGCGCGCCTGCGGGAGCGCCTGCAGGGAGTCGGGCATTTCATCGGGATAAAAGAAACGAGCGGTATTGGCAGCGTTGAGCATCCATTTACCCACGGCGCGTGCATAGCGCTGGTCGTAACGCACCATGGCAGACAGCGGCCATGCCATTTGAAAGGTATTCATCAGGAAGCCGTAGCCGCCGTTGTGAACCGTGCTGCCCATCATGCCGCTGACGTCGTAGCCGCCCCAGTTTCCGACGATAACACCCCACCCTTCCCGGCCGACTGCATCGCCGTCGAAAGACCAGTTCATCAGTTTCTGTACATCAAAAGAAGTACCGGCCTCGGCATTCATGCGGGCAGCCATGTAAGGAGAGAAAGTCATCAGAATCTCGTAGGATCGGTTCTCTTTCTGACTTTCCAGTACCTTCAGGGCGTTTTTCGCGGCTTTGAGGTATTTTTCGTCGCCAAAGCGCACCCAGGCGCCGTACAGAATATACGCATAGCCCGCAGCAACATCTTCCTGCGTGGGTATGTGATTTTTCCCGGGACTCATCTTGCTGAAGTCGAAAAACGACCACGAGTAATTATTACCCATGACAGAATCTGACTGACAGAACTTGTCGGCAATTTCCCGCATCAGTTCATTATAACCCGGCTCGTCGGGATACAAGTCGCCGATTGTAAAGAAGAGGACATTGTTGAGCACATCATACCACCAGTCGTTGCCATATCCACCCCCGATGTGAGCACCTTTGTTGGTGAAGTTCATGACAATATTCCATCCGTTTTCGCGGTTCATGTAGTTGCGGTTCATACGGATGAAATTTCGGCCCTGCTGTTTGCGTTTGTCAACCCCCAGCAGGGAGCCTCCAATCAGCGCGCCCTGCGAACCGAGTGCTTCGTGATTTTCTCCATTATTGACAGCCGGACCTTCCCTGACATCGCCGAATGCCGTGTACATACCAAAAGAGGGCGAGTCAAATCCGTTTCTGCGGGCGGGGTCGTCCCAGATCAGCGGGAAATATTTACCGGTAGCCTTGTAGTCAAAAGCCGTGCGGTCGAACTCCAGCGCCGTCTTTTTCCAGTCACGCAGCCGCCATGGTTGCGGCAGGGAGGGCATTTTTTCAATTCTGGGCACAGCTGTCTGCACGACAGGCTGTACAGACTGTGCTGTTAATGCCGTACAGACAGACAGGAGGAATATAACAAGAGCGGAACG
>CAIYFY010000506.1 GCA_903925535.1 uncultured Bacteroidota bacterium
AACCTGATCCGGTATAGCCGGAACTATCCAGGCTCTTGTCGCATACACTGTTGCTATGGAAGGAATACCAAAGATTACTGCCGTTTTAATATCCACCAGGCCATCACGATACTTGGGCCATACACCTGCCAGACTGGTTGCTCCCACAATAAACAGCGAGTAGGCGGTTGCCAGCACCGGATCCACTCCAAAGAGATAGACCAGCACAGGGACTGTCAGAATACTGCCTCCCCCGCCAATAAGGCCGAGGGATACTCCGATTAGTACAGAAGCGAAATAGCCTGATATCATCATGTGGAAACTGCTTTTATGCAGTTATTGATACAAAGATGCATCTGTATTAAAAGGGTTACTTGTGATGAATGTTACACAACGCTGCAATCAGCGTTTTTTAGCGCTTGTTCAGGATTCTCTGCCGATGGAAAAAAAGGCTGATTTTTGGTCAGTTTTTGCATTTTTGAAGGCGCATAGCCGGAGCTACGTAACTGAAAAAAGGTGAAAAATGGCGGAAAAGGAGCCGTTTTTGACTCGGAGAAAGAATCCTGAACAAGCACTTAACCAACCCTTACGAGAAAGCGGCGCATCCGAATATCTTCAGGTGCGCCGCTTGTTGTTTTATCATCATCGTGGTTACAAAAGTGTCTCGATGATGTTCTCTTCGGTAACGCCTTCGGCCTCAGCTTTGTAGTTTCTTACAATACGGTGACGAAGTACCAGACTGGCAATTGCCTGCACATCCTCAATATCGGGTGAATACTTACCCCTGAGAGCCGCATAGCACTTGGCGCCCAGCGCCAGATACTGACTCGCGCGCGGACCCGCACCCCAGGCGAGGTAGTTGTTTGCCTCTTTGGTCGCCCTTGGTGTACCCGGACGAGTTTTCGCAACCAGTCCGACAGCATACTCCAGTACGTTGTCGCTGACCGGTATTTTCCGGATCAGCTTCTGGAATTCCATGATGTCGGCCGCTGTCAGGATGTGCTTTAACTGCACATCGCGGGATGTTGTCGTATTCTTTACCACTTCTACCTCCTGCTCGTAAGTCGGGTAGGTAAGCGGAATATTGAACATGAAGCGGTCGAGCTGCGCCTCGGGAAGTGGATAGGTACCCTCCTGCTCGATCGGGTTCTGGGTGGCCAGTACAAAGAATGGAGAGGGCAGCAAATGCCGCTGACCGCCTACTGTTACCACACGCTCCTGCATGGCTTCAAGCAGGGCGGCCTGTGTCTTGGGCGGTGTACGGTTGATCTCGTCAGCCAGAACGATATTGGCAAAAATCGGTCCGCGTATGAAGCGGAACTGGCGACTTTCATCGAGAATCTCCGAGCCCGAAATGTCCGACGGCATCAGGTCGGGCGTGAACTGGATGCGCTTGAAGTCGAGATCCAGCACTTCGGAAATGGTACTCACCAACAGGGTTTTTGCCAGACCTGGTACACCTACCAGCAGGGCATGGCCATTGGAAAACAATGAGATGATAACGGCGCGGACAACATCGTCCTGACCGACAATCACCTTGCCTATTTCTGATGAAAGGTCTTTATACGCTTTCGCAAGCGCGTCAACGCTTTCTACATCGGATTTTTGTTGTGACATAGTCTCTTTGTGCAATTAGTTCAGCGGACAAACATAACGGCTCAACCGCTCTATTGTTTAATCAAGGGTCGCAAAGGTAAGCGATGATTGATGTGTTTTTCTCATTTTTATGATTTGTATAACCCTTATTGCCCGGTAATATATGAGCCGGGCTGTATCAGATTGTCCGGCACAGGGCCGCTGTTCCATACATGATGCCGCGAGAGTGCCGCCCCAAGTGCCGTGGCCTGCCCCACTTCCGCAGGAATTACGCTCATTTCCGGGAATTTACGCGCTAATCCCGACATGTACAGTCTGTTTTTTGAAAATCCGCCATCTACATATACCGTGCGTACGCCCGTTCGCCCAAGCGCCAGACGCAGCGATACGGCCTGCTTTTCCAGCAATTCTTCCATGAATAATTCATATTCACGGCGAGCCGGGCTGTTTTCATCCTGAAACAGCTGTTCCTGACTGACTCCTTGTCTGGCAGTAATGTCGTTTACCGACTGTTCATGCTCGTACCCGCCGAAATAACGCGCTGCCTTGACGGGTTTGCCCTCAGGCGTCAGATAGCAAAGACAGTCGGAGGCGAACTCCTCCGGTGTAAGCGGCTCGCTGTTGAACGGATTCAGGGCAATACACCAGGTACCCGTGGAAAGTAATATAAACGGCTCCTGTATTGAAATCAGGTAGGGCAAAAGGGCCGAAGAACTGTCGTGAAGCCCCGAAAGTGCCGCACGGTCGGACAAAACAGGCGGAAAAAGGACGTCAATACCCTCCGCTCTTACCCAGTCATGATACCTGCTCTCCCTGAAATTCCAGAGCATGGTGTGACAGCCGATGCTGGTCATCTCGCTGGCTGTCCCTCCGCCCAGCAACATGGCTACCCACTGCGGCAAATGAAGCGAGCGGTGTATCTTGTTGAATAACTGCGGTTTGTGATATTTCAGCCAGTACAGTTGCAGCCCCGAATTGAGGTTTCCCAACAGAGGAGAAGCTGTTTCAACGGCCAGACGGTCTGCCGGACCATACTTGCGCAGAAACTCGTTCAGCAGTTCCTCCGGGAATGGCTTCAGGTAGTTGATCAGTGGACCGACCGGGGTCATATTTTCATCCAGATGGACGAAACTCGCGCCGTAAGCGGTGCAGTTTATAGCCTTGATCCGGAATCGGGTGTCTTGCAGCAACTGCGCTTTTGCCCCGATTATCCAGTTCTCCAGCAGCTGAATATCCTCACAGGGATACCCCTCTTCATCGGTGGTTTCAGGGAGTCTGACCGACAACTCATGTACCACCCGGTACTGCTCATCGAATACCAGGGCTTTCTTGTTGGTTTTGCCGATGTCGAATACCAGACAGTGGTTCATATCTAGAGGCCGGTAGCCACCGAGCGGCCGCGTTTTTGTATCAGTTTTTCGCGTATTTTCATGGTCCTGAACACGCTTACCGGATCCAGGGCGCCGCCCTCCTGCCTCATGGCTTCTGCTACCAGCGGCCTGATATCAAGCGAAAAGGCATTTCTGAGTATCTCCTCCGCTGCCACCACATCATTCTGTTCCTGTGCCTGCTGAAGGCCCGCGCGATCAACCAGTAACGCCCTGGCGTACGTACAAAGTATGTTCTGAACGCTCTGAAGCAGATCCTCCAGCGGGTCCTTGACATTGTGGCTGGCATCTATCATCCAGGCAAGCGGCGGATTTTTCACTTCGGGATCCTGCATGGCATCCACCAGTTCATTGAAAATCAGGAAAAACTGAAACGGGCGAGTACTGCCTGTCGTCAGGTCATCGTCGCCGTACATGGATCCGTTGAAATGGAAGCCCCCGAGGCGACCAAAATGCATCAGCCGGGCCACAATCTGCTCAATATTGGTATTGGGCAGGTGGTGCCCCAGATCCACCAGCACCTGCGCCTGTTTACCCAGGTGTTGACACAGCGACAGAGAAGTACCCCAGTCGGGTATAACCATGGAGTAGAAATTGGGCTCATAGGGCTTGTACTCGATGAGCATGGTCCAGTCTGACGGCATTTCACGGTAAATATCACTCAGTGCATCGGCTGTGCGCTGCCAGGCCCGCCTGAAATGCTGCTGCCCCGGGAAGTTGGATCCGTCGGCCAGCCATACCGTGAGCACCTTTGCACCCAGTTCCGCGCCATGCCTGATACAGTCAATGTTGTGTTCAATGGCCTGACGTCGCGTACCTGCATCCGTGTGCGCGAGCGACCCGAATTTGTACGATTGCGACTGACCGGGCTGGTCCTGAAAAGTGTTGGAGTTAACGGAATCTATGCCGAGTTCGTGCTCTTTCAATAACTGTAGGAGGGCCCCCGGATCGCGGGGAATATCCCAGGGTATATGCAGGGAGATGGAGTTGGACGAACGGTTCAGGGCATGCAACAATCCGATATCCTCGATTTTCTCCTCGAGGTTGCGCGGCTCTCCGCCGATCGGGAAACGGCCGAAACGGGTACCTCCCGTGCCAAGTGCCCAGGATGGAATGGCAATCTGAAAGGCACGGATTTTCCGGATGATGATCTCTGCATCTGCACCATCTCTCGCTATTCTGGCAGAAATGTAGGCGAGATCTTCCCGGTGACGGGCATCCAGTATCCCGTTGCTCTCTTCAATAAATTGTGTCGGTTGCATCATGGAAAATACGTTTATCAACGGAGAAAGGCCATAGCCACTCCCCCGTCCACATTCAGGGCATTGCCGGTTGATTTGGAAAGCAGTCCGCCCGTCAGTGCAAAACAGGCGTTCGCAATATCTTCCGGCAGGATAATCTGGTTCAGCAGGGTTCTTTTGGCATAATAGGCCGGCAACTCCTCCACGGTGATGCCGTACGCCTTCGCGCGGCCCTCGGCCCAGCCACCTGCCCAGATGTTGGAATCGGCGATCACAGCATCCGGGTTTACTGAGTTCACCCTGATGCCGTCAGGTCCGAGTTCGGCGGCCATCAACCGCGAAAGGTGTGCCTGCGCGGCCTTGGCAGAACCGTAGCCAGCGTTGTTCGGACCAGCCACCACGGCGTTTTTAGATACAATATTGATGACATCACCGCCGGCACGCTGTTTTTTCAATATACCGACGCCGGATTTGGATACGAGAAACTGTCCTTTTACCAGTATGTCGTACAGTTTGTCCCAGTCCTCAACAGTATGATCAGTGATAGTTTTCGACAGACTGATACCGGCGTTATTGACAATTATATCCACTCCGCCAAATGTCAGCACTGTTTCCTTCATGGCCCGCTCAACAGATGCCGGGTCGGTTACGTTCATCAACGTGGCAGCAACTATATCTTTTCCGAATAATCGGACAAACTCCTCGTGCGCACCCGCGAGCCGCTCCTCATTGATATCGTTCAGCATGACACAGGCGCCCTCTTCGGCAAATTTTCGGGCAACAGCCTTGCCTATTCCTCCACCGCTCCCGGTGATCAGGGCGATTTTCCCCGACAAAGGCTTCGGTTTGGGCATGCGCTGCAGTTTGGCCTCCTCCAGCAGCCAGTATTCGATGTTGAATGCCTCCTGCTCGGACAAACCCGTATATTCACTCACCGCCTCTGCTCCGCGCATGACATTGATGGCGTTGATATAGAATTCGGAGGCCACCCGGGCGGTCTGTTTGTCTTTGGCAAAGGTGAACATTCCCACACCGGGGTATAAAATCACCACCGGATTCGGATCGCGCACGGCTGGCGATTCAGGATGCCTGCAACGGTCATAATATGCCTGATAATCAGCTCTATATGCTTCAAATTGCTGACTTGCATGTTCAAACTGTGCGGTATCATCCAGTCCATCGGGTAAGTCAAGCACCAGCGGCCGGATCTTGGTGCGCAGGAAGTGGTCGGGGCAGGAAGTTCCCATGCGCGCGAGCCGCTCCAGATCATTTGAATTGACAAACTCCAGTACCCGTTCATCATCGGAGAAATGCCCGATCATGCTGCGCCGGCTGCCCGCCAGTCCGCGGAGTACAGGCGCAACGGCTGCTGCCTTTTCTCTCCGCTGTTCTTCAGACAGTGTATTTTCGGTACGAACACCGCCAAAAACCGGGCGTCTCTTTCCGTAGTTTTCCTCGAGAAACAGGGAGGCTGTTTCAATAACTTCCAGTGTATTCAGGTAACAGTCATAACTGTTTTCCCCCCAGGTAAAAAGTCCGTGACCGCCCAGAATAACACCCCTCAGTCCGGGGCTGTCATTCACCACAGCCTCCAGTTTCAGTCCCAGATCGAAACCCGGACGCTGCCACGGCAGCCAGGCCATGCTGTTGCCCCAGAGGTCGCGCATAATTTGTTCACCGTCTTTGCTGGCTGCGATGGAGATAATCGCATCCGGGTGCAGGTGGTCAATATGCCTGAACGGGAGCAGCCCGTGCAACGGCGTATCAATGGAAGGAGCGGCGCATTTGGGATCAAACAGACAATGATCAAACAGCGCCACCATCTCGTCTTCAAAGGCCAGTCCGCGGTACCGGTGTTTGAGTGCTCTCAGCCTTTCGGTGTATAAATTGGCACAACCCTTCCGGGTGAGCGTACCGATATCTCCACCGCTGCCCTTCACCCACATTACCTCTGCTGCCTTGCCGGTTACCGGATCGGTTTCGGTGAGCTTGACCGAGGTATTGCCGCCGGCGAAGTTCGTCAGCCGGAGGTCTGCCCCGAGCAGATTGGAGCGATAGATGAACAGATCCACCTCGTTTCCGGCGAGTTCTGCTGCCTTGTTTTCATCCCAGAGGTATGATACGTGTTTGAAAGATTTCATGGTGTGATGGAAATGGCCATATTTTTATTTCACATAAAACTGGTTTTCAGCAGATTGTGAAATTGACAGAGTTTATTCCATGACAACCGAAAACCAGTGTCAAATTTACAACAAAGTGTGGGTCAGGCAATTCAATTTCCCGGTTTTTGTGAGTAGAATCAGGCTTGTTTAACCGCAGAGTTACGCAGAGTACGACGCAGAGTTGCGCAGAGAAAGAGCCAGTAGTGAGTTTCCCAAGTGTTGCCCCCCATCCATCCGTATCTTATGATGAGGAAGGAGACTGAATCAGGTGCGCAGGGAGGTTGTGAACTGTCTTGCAGCATACCTGATCGAGCACTTGTGCGAGCTGTTTTTTAAGAATTTCGGCCACGTGATCTGCACCGGCATCACCCATGGCCGCCACCCCGTACATAAATGATCTTCCGAGGAAGGCAAATTCGGCTCCACACGCGAGTACGCGCGCTACGTCCACGCCCGAGCGAATTCCGCTGTCGAGCATGATACGGATTTTACCCTTGTGTCTGTCAACCACAGGCTTCATCGAACGCACCGACGACTGTCCGGCATCGAGCTGCCGCCCTCCGTGGTTGGATACTATCACGCCGTCGAAACCCAGCCGGATGGCCATCGCGGTATCCTCCTCACTGGCAACACCCTTGAGCACCAGTTTTCCCTTCCACCGGTCGCGGATGGGAGCGATGCGCGCCTCATTGACCCGGCCGGAAAAGGTCTGGTTCATATACTGCCCCAGCGCCGACATGTTCATCCCTTTGGGCATGTACCTTTTCATATTGGCAAATTCCGGCTGTCCGTGCAGGAGGGTCCGGACAGCCCATTCGGGCCGCCCGAGAATCTGCAGCATATTGGAGAAGGTCATTTTTGGCGGCATGGCCAGTCCGTTCCGGATATCACGCGGACGGTAGCCGAAACTGGGCACATCGCAAAGGACACAGAGAACTTCGCATCCTGCCGCCTCCGCCCGGTCAAGCAGGTCGTCGCGAAGCGATATCTCTGCCGGATGATACAACTGAAACCAGAATTTCCCGTCGGTTATTTTGCCAATTGTTTCCAGACTGGCAGTGGTTACCGTGCTCAGCACAAAGGGAATATTGTGTTTTTTAGCCGCTCTGGCCAGAATTTCAGGGGCACCAGGCCACATCAGTCCCTGCAAACCTATGGGAGCAATTCCGAAAGGAGCATCATACACATGTCCGAACAATTCCGTCTTCATGCTGGAGGCAGTATGATCGGTCAGGTAGTACGGCTTCAGTTCAATCTCCCTGATTTCGGCGGTATTTTTGTACAAATTGACATCTTCATTGCATCCACCATCGAGATATTCGAAGGCAAACCGGGGAATTTTTTGTCGCGCCCGCTCGCGAAGGTCCTCTATGGAAGGATATTTCATAATCATTCAGCGCTTAAATGGCGTTTCCGGTGCCTACCAGAAAAATGGATGCAAATATGAGCCCGAGTCCAATGAGAAATGTACGGCGGGTTCTGTCCGATACGCCGCTCCATTCCTTCAGCCACACGCCCCACAGGTTGGCTGTCAGGATAATGGTTGCCATGTGCAGTATCCACGATGATGCTCCGTTGCCGAGTCGCGACTCCCCCATTCCGTAAAAGAAGAACTGCAGAAACCAGAGCGTACCCGCAAAAGAAGCGTACAAGGCATTTTTCCCGTTGGGAGCACCCGTTTTACCGAAATCTGTGAAGGTTTTGTTCTTCCACATCAGCCAGGCACACCACAGGAAATTGGTGGTCAGGCCACCCCACAACACCACAATATAGGTTACGTTATTCTGAAACAGCGGATTAGCACCGTTCGCCACAGCCTGTTCGGCCATCGGCTTGCCGGCTTCTATGCCGAAATTGAAAAAGGAGCTCAGTATTCCGGATATAACCGCAATAGTGAGACCCTTTACCAGGTGGAACTCTTCCACACTGCCTGTTTTTTCTTCATGCGATAACTCGCTCTCCTTCATCATGCCCGCCCTGCCTGTGATGGCGATACCCGCCAGACAAACTGCTACCCCAAGGAGTACCAACTGGCCGCCAGTATGCTGCACCATCTGCACAATGCTTGTTTTACCCTCCACCGGATAAATGGCATAATACACAGAAGGCACTATGGCTCCGAACGCCGAGCAGAAACCCAGCACCACCGAGTTGCCGAGCGACATGCCCAGGTAACGCACTCCGAGGCCATACGTGAGTCCGCCTATCCCCCACAACAACCCCATCAGGTACGTGAATTGCTTTACATCGCCGTCAGCCTGACTGATGATATCCTGATGGTACGGTATTGTCAGCCAGGCGGCAATGAAAGGAACAATCAGCCACGAAAACAGACCGCCAAACAGCCAGAACGACTCCCAGGCCCAGCCTCTGATCTTCTTGTAGGGCATGTAGAAACTGCCGGAGGAAATTCCGCCGATGGTGTGATAAATTATTCCGAGAATGACCTGCATAATAAATCATTGTTTTTTACCGTAAAAACTCATTCCCG
The DNA here is from genome assembly GCA_903925535.1 of uncultured Bacteroidota bacterium. Lineage (GTDB taxonomy): Bacteria > Bacteroidota > Bacteroidia > Chitinophagales > Saprospiraceae > M3007. The sequence continues at coordinate 8,858 of CAIYFY010000506.1, forward strand.
GCGGCATCAGCTTGACACCCACCACCCTGCCGTCTTCACGGACGAACTGAAATACAGCCTTTCCATCTGCATCAAAAGTATCCGTACCGGTCTGTTTTACCGGACCTTTATCCATGGACGATGATGCAATCAGCACGCCGTTTTCAACCATAAACTCTATTTTGTCGAAAGGTAACCCTGTAAAAATATAGGTACCATCATAATCGTTCAGATCACTTTCGGCAGGAACAGCCACAGAAACTTCAGTCACCTGTGATTGTTCATTCTGAAAGGAAAACTCGGTCACTGTCATAAGTGCCTGTGCTGCAGTATTTTCAGATTTGAAAACGAAGTAAACATCATGCATACCACTGGCTGTACTGTACAGTTTAATAATCACCTGTGAAGGCACCATTTCATCAGTGGGCTCCACTCCGACCGGATCACCGGCCAGCGGACCGTCGGGGGCATCCAGGTGCATTTCAACAGTTCCTCCGGAGAAGTTGAATTTCTTCGGTGCCATAGCTCCCATTTTTACCTGAACCAGTCCGGTGAGATCCACATCATCAAGTCCGGCATAACCGTTATTGGACGGGATACAGAACTTCATGCCACTGAAGGTCATTTTCTGGGCATTTTTCACAAAATCAATATCGTGGGCCCCTACAGTACTGTTTCTGAGCACATAGATTTTTTCAGCACTGAGCGATGGCAATCCGGGCGCACCGCGGTCCGAGTAGGCGGCCCGCAGCATATACACTCCGATACCCTTGTCGTCGGCCGGTACAGTTGTCTGGTACTCCCCTTTGGCGGGCAGCGGGGCCGGACCGGTTTTTTCGTCGGCGAAACTGAGGATATATTTGATCAGCTCGGAAGCATCTTCTTTGGAGAGGGCAGGGTGTGCTGCCATGGCTACCTCTCCCCATACGCCCGTACTTCCGTTGATTACACGGCCGGCCAGCAGGTCAATTGCTCCGGTTTGATCTTTGTACTTCAGTGCTACTTCCCTGTAGCTGGGTCCGACAGATTTCTCGGCGGGCTTGTGGCAGGCTTTGCAGTCTGTACCTTCCATAATTTTCATGGCAGTGGCAAAGCGGGCATTGGCACTGGAAAACTGATGGCCCTGCGCAATGGCCACCTTGTCGTATCCCTCGGCGAGATAGTCAATGTTGACAGCGACCTGATCGGGAGAGATGGTACCGTCGGCAATGGAACCGTCTTCTTTGTCGGTAAG
>CAIYFY010000507.1 GCA_903925535.1 uncultured Bacteroidota bacterium
AAGTACTCGGAGAACGCACCCTGGCCCTTGATCAGGTCATTTTCAGGATGGTCGAGCGACACCAGCGCCTCGTCCAGCGACGGGTCGGGGAACACCAGGTTGAACGAAATCCAGTTCCAGCCGGCATTCAGCGCGATGTCGCGGCGAATCAGGTTATTCGTGTGCAGCACCGTCGGGTTACCCACCGTACCAATTACATTGTCAATCTCGAAGTCGAACGACTCTATCAGGTCCACGTAACGCAGGCAGCTCGAGGCGTCCCAGATATCCAGCGAGATCGGCTTGCCGTCGTCTTCCGGATCGCCGAACACCGTGAGGAACACGCGGTATTGCGTGCCCACCGGCGGGAGCGTGGGCAACAACTGCAGCTTCGCCAGACCGCGCAGTTCACCGTCAATGAACGCGGCGAGGATATCTTCCTCGTCGGTGCTCAGCGTGCCTTCGATGTCGAGTTTCAGAGTGAAGTTCATCGAGCCAGAGTAGGCTGTCGGGTCTAATTGCCAGTCGGGCGCCGGGCACATCACGCGGCAGTACAGAGCCAGTGGCTCGTTGCCCAGCGGAGTGATAGCGAAAATTGTATCCGTGTATGTACCGAAACTCAGGGTATTGTCGAACACAAACGTAATCTCTTCGGAGGCTCCCGGAGAAATCAGGCCCTCGAGCGGGTACACGCGCACCCATGCGGGGATACCGTCGAGCGAGTACGACAGCGCCTGACCGCCCGTATTCACCAGCTTGCGCGTTACGGTTACCACATCTTCCTGATACTTGCCCACCTTTACCAGGCCGTTTTCCCAGCGCATCGGATTGCGATCCACAAAGAACTCCCAGGAAGTGTGAGCGAAGTTGTTGTCAGCCAGATCCTTGATGTTGTCCACTTCCACGCGCATCACCCGGTTTTCGATAAAGCGGTTGGGCACATTGGGGACAATGATAATTTTGTCGCCCTGGCAAGTTACAATGGCATCAACCAACTGGTCTGTTTCCGCATTATACAGACCTATATTGTTATTGTCAAAGAAATCAGCCTGTATAATCTGATCGCAGCGGATCGGCTCCGAGAAGCGGATACTGATCTCGTCGCCGGCGTTGAGTACTCCGTCAGCTGGCTCGGGTACACCGAATAGCTCCGGAGGGGTACGCTCGATGCGGCCGGCAATCACCGTGGATATACCCGGATTCTGTGCACCAAAGCACTGTGTGACCGCCCTGATTTCAAATTCGCCGTCTTTGAGACCCTGAGTATCCCATTTCACAATTTTGAACACATCGCTGGTGAGGGAATCTTTGGGCACCTCGGCAATATTGATCCACGCGCCGTCGCCATTTTTACGGCGGTATTGTACCCGGATCAGTTCCAGATCGGCATCGTAGCGGTCATATTCATTCAGTGTGATGAACAGAACATTACCATCGGCCGGTGTAAGCACCCAGTTTTGCAGCGGGAAGCCAATGTCTATCGGGCTGCAGGGCTCAAGGAAATAGACATCCAGGTCTATCTGCTCGAAGAAAGGCTCCGGAGGCCAGTCGCCGTTGTTGAGCGCATCATAACGCACACCTTCACAGTCGGCGATAGCATACATGGCCAGGTTCTCATAGGTGAAGGCGTTCGGACCGCGCTCTACCGTGACAATGACTTCCTGTGACTGGTTCGGGCCTACCAGAAAAGTTCCACTCTGACTGTTGGAACCCTGTATCTTCACCACCGCACCATCAGGGTTGGTGGCATTGTAGAGCGCCAGCGTATAATAGCGCCAGTCTTCCGACTGACTCGTATTGCCCAGGTTGAACTTGAACACAGCGGCATCATTCATCGGAACATTCACCGCTACCTGCTTGTCCACCGTGAGATCGAGGCCGTCGCGCGGCTGCGTGTTGGGCTCGTGCGGGCACGAGGACTGACCAGACACCAGATCGAACACCGGTGTACCATATACCCGGTCTTTCTTGATATTCACCGTGAAGTTGTCGCCTACATCATCATCGGCCAGTGTAAAGCCTACCGTACGGGATTTGGAGGATGAGTTTCCAATCGAATTACTCTTTTCCGTACTGAAATTCATCGCTACACCCCCCGAGAGGCCAATTCCGTTGTATTTAAAACCAAACGCAGTAGAGAAACCCAAACTGAAGTTTTGTGTCCAGGAAGTCGTGTTGGACTGACTGGTTTCCGTTGTCTCTGATTCAGAGTAAACCACGTTGGAGTCAAAAGAGATATTCCTGGAAAACACTGCATCCTTGCGGTTCTTTTTATTCCGATCCACAATTTCCTGCCAGCGTAAGGCACTGACCGTATCGCCAATCAATTCCAGCGATGGAATCACCGAATTGAGAATCTGGTACTCCGAGTAGATGAAGGTGGTGGCGAACCCTTCCGGAAATACAAAAAGTCCCTTGTCGAGGTAAAATTCGCAGGAATTGGAATCGTACAGCAGCTCGTCAGTGATGCCATACAGGAAGTTCATGGCTCCGCCCATATATACATCGCCGCCCTGTTCACTGCCCACAATCACATCGCCACTGCCTGTGGAGATATTTTTCGTGGTGGTGACACAGGCCTCCATCTCGGTGGAAGAGTAAGCCGTCAAACTTGATTCAATATTGAACCCAAGATCAGCTGTAATATTTAATTTCATGGATGTGGCGAAGAACGGAGTACCGGCAGACGTCTCAATCTCGGGACCGGCATGAATCGTTATATTGGAGCTCAGGTCCTGCGCACTGCTGGCCGAAAACGACCAATTCTGGCAAGTTGTCTGTCCTGTTTCCACAAAGGCACTGGATCCATCACCCGGTGGATCGTGCAGGATCAGCATCGGGATATCCGGCGAAGTGGAGGTAAAGGTCGTTTGTCGCGGACGACGACCCAGCACCACTGCCTCGAGCGTTTCAGTAGCCTGCTCATCGTGTGCTTCAGCTGTAACCTGCAGGAATTTCTTGTAGGGTGCCGCTATATTCGGCTCCTCTACGCGGAACTTGTGCAGCAGGCTGCCCGAAGTCATCAGGGTATCAAACTGATTGAGGTGGGCAATGTCGTTATTGATGGTCAGTTTGGCGGTATCTATATAACACACCCCGCCGTCATACTGCTCGTACACCTTGATGTTGACACTCTGATTTTCCAGCATGGTGACCATGGGATCACCGCAGTTATTGGTGGGCAGTGGCGACAATTGCACGTTCGGCGGAGCAAAGTAGATAAAATCGGTCGTATCGTTTTTCATCCGCAGATCCACTGTGGCGCCGCCCTGTATCTGGAAGTAGTTGTAAATAACCGGGTTGGAGTGCTCGATCACGGCTACCGTCACTGAATCAGGCGGTACGCCGTCGAATATAAATTTTCCGTTCTCCGGCAACTGTTTAATCTGTTCATAGCAGCCGTTGAGTGTTGCCACCTTCACTTTTACAATGGAACCTTCCGGCACTACCGATTTGCGGCAGTAACCGCCCGCCATCTGACCGTGCACCTTGCGCTTCACCTGGTTTCGGAACAAGATACCGGCCACTGGCGACGAGAGATTTTCCAGTTCCCAGAAGGCCGGATAGTAGGTGTGCTGTTCAAATTTTGGCGTTAAAACCACATTCGCTCCCGGCTCGAAGTCAGCCGAAAACTTGCCATCCACATCGGTGAATATCTGTGGCACATTCGATTTGCCGTTTACCAGAATTTCCACCTTTCGCTGAAAACAGTTGGTATTCTCAAAGCGAACATAGCCCGTCACCGGTATCGTACTCTGGTCGGTGAAGTCTACCTGATCCACACTGGTATTACTCGGATCCAGCGTTGTCAGGCGACTGGAGGGCGTGAACAGGTGCGGCTCTTCATCCGCTATGGCGGCTACTGTACTGTAGGTGGCACCGTGAATAACGCCATTACCCGTGAGCGAGAAACCGTAGTCTTTTACCTTCTCCCCACTGCCTTCATTGAGCGGGAAGTAGTTCATCAGGTCGCTGCGGCGCAGGTCGGTACCCACGGCAGCAGCCAGTTGCAGATCGGGAAGTGTCAGCAGGCTGCTGTAAAACACCACATCGTCTATCAAACCGGAAAAGTAGTTCACCAGCGAGCCACCGCTGCGGCCTGCACCCATGGTCCACACGGAACCACCCGAGAAATCGGAAGCTACCCCGCCAAAGGTGTGCGAACCCACCAGATCGCCATTGCGGTACAGCGTCACTGCTGCATCGCTGCTGCCCGCAGGCTGGTCAATCACCAACGACAAACGATGGAAGCCCATGGTCAGCGGACCGAAATTGTGCTGGTTACCGCCCATCTCGAGGATGATATTGCCAGCGTTCAGGTGCAGTCCGAAGTGCGTCGTCCCGCCGTTCTGTTTGGTCAGGATGCACTGGTTGCCCGAAAAATCGAAGGCTTTCACAGTTACTTCCACCGTGGAGCTGTCGGCCAGATCGAAATCGGTGAGCTCAACGTACTGGTTGTTTACTGCATTGAACTCCAGCGACTGGTTGAAATAGAAATTTTTCAGCGGTTTGGCTACAAATGTGGTACCTGCACCATAGTTGATACCCGGAATACGGTAAAAACCGGTTTCATCGGTCATACCGGCATTCACCACGTTGGGCTTGTCACTCGACCAGCTGGCGCCGCAGAAATAGAGTTTCTGTTTGGAGGCCGTCAGATCGAAGGACTTGGAACCGACGCCCTCATCGAATTTCCAGTAGTTCACCAGGCCGGCAGCATCGGGGGCCACGGTCCGGTTCAGGAACATCTGGATCTCCGTTTGTGCCAGTTGCCGGTTGTAAAAACGCAACTCGTCAATACCACCGGTGTAATAACCCGTGGCGTCAGACTTTTGTCCCAGAAACAGAGGTGAAACACCGGCAGCATGGCCTGTTACAGCCGTCTCGATCAGCTCGCCGTCCACATACAGCAATACAGACGATCCGTTGTACGACACCACCACGTTGTGCCATTCATCAGCCGATGCTGCCGGGAAAACGTACTCCAGCTCGGTGATACCGCCGGAACCATTACCCATGCCGAAACGCACACCCCGGCCGTTGGAAGCAGGAAGCGTGTGCAGCCACCAGTTCTTGCCGATATGACTGCCAAAGTCGAAAATGGCCGTATTGTCGTTACCATCGTCTATTTTTACCCAGCACGACAGCGTGAACTGGCTCGTCGGAAAGCCGGCATTGTACTCGGCAAAAGCCATATCATCGCCGCCGAACCGCGCCGATGCGCCAATGGTGGGTGTGAGCGTAACAATTGTGCCCGGCACCGGATTGCCGGTGGATGACTTCACCTGACCGGTTACCACCCCGTTCGGGTTCAGGAAACCAAGGGCAGCACCCCTGACGCCCTCGCCGAAGGAGTTCACACCCGACACCTCGTACGTGTAGAATTTGCCCGCCAGCACGTTGAAGTCAATAAAGGAGTTAATTTCTCCACCTACCGTGGCCAGCAGGGAGCCGTTGCGGTAGATATTGTACGAAACTGCAGCCGGCGAGAGCGGATCGGGCGTCCAGTCAATCTGAACGCGGTCTTCCAGATCGCCCTCACTGGCCATGACCACCGGTGCCGCCGGTGGTAGCAGGAAGCTCGACCAGAAACCGTGGGTGCCCTGCGTGCCCGGACCGTAAAATGTACCCACTACCAACTGACCAACCGTACCGCTCAGGCGCATTTTGGGGTTCAGCGACTTCGTGGCACTGCCGTAATTGAAAAAGGTGCGGCCGTACAGATAATCGTCGTCCGATGCAGTGGCGCAGTTCGGACTCGACTGCGACCAGGCGGCCGTGACGGTGACAAGCAGTGCCACAGCCACAAAAAGAATGTAATATATTTTTTTCATCTTGATTGCAGACTTGGTGAAACATGAAAGGGCTACTTGACCCAGATCTGAATGTTGCTGATACCGAAACTTTCATTACTGGGGGATTCATCCAGCGTACTCCCGAAAATCACCCAGAACTTGTCATCGGTACACTGCGCAATCATCTCGTCCCGTATGTTGTAATCCTGAGCGAAACCGTTCGTAGCACCGCCCGCATCGAAGAACGCGGTGTATCCGGCTCCCCTGAGGTGATTGATACCATCACCTCTCTCCCAGAACCAGCCGACCTGGAAAATACCGTTGCTCTGATTGCTACTGTCAAACGGATTACTTCTGGTAGCGAAACCGGCAAAGCCGGTTTCGTTTAGCCATGTGTCAAAAAGATGGTACGTAAACACCACCTTCACCATGGTATGCGGAATACCTGTGAGATCAAACTGTTTTTTCAGGGCGTCTCCTGGACTCGAAGTCGGACGGAGTATATACCCCTCGCTGAGCGGGGTGCCGGGAGAAAATCGCTCGAACGGAGTTGTACTTGTACTATTCCACGCACCGTGACAGACCCATCCATCATTCCCTGTACTGAAATCATCCATGTCCACCAGGCGCCAGTCGCTGAGTTGACCGTATTTCACCGTCTGGCCGGCCGGGATGGCGACATTTCCGGTTATGTTCAGATCGAGGTTGCTGATGGTAATTTTACTTCCGTCGTAAAATATACCGGAAGACTGTCCGCCTTTTTGCAGTGTTACCATGCTGGTATCGCTGCCTTCTGTCAGCATCCTGCCAGTACCACCCTCTTTTTTCACGTGCATCAGCGCATTGTCATCGGGGGTAGCGGTACCTGCGCCCACGGGACCCGTAGAGGGGAAAATATTGTTCTGACCAATCAGAGAAAGGGAGTAGGGGGAAGCGGTGAGGCGTATGCGCGGCACCATTTCCACGCCGTAGTTCACTGAAATGCCCAGAAAATAGGTTTTATCGAAGGCTGCATTGAGCGGATTCACCTTCCCCAGCAGGGTATTGAACACCCCGCCCAGTACATCCACCGCATCCTGTGTTTCCGACCATACCGCGCTTCCGCCGGTTTCTGTATCATACAACCGGAACGTCATGGCATATTCGCCATCGTCGAAGTTGGCACCGGATGCCTTCTGAAGCGCACCCTGAAAACTCAGGCTGGCCTGGGCGTGTACGTGTGCCATGGAGCACAGCAACAGCCCCAGTAAGAAAAAAAATCTCATATTTTTCATGTCGTGCTTGTGTGTTGAAGTGTTATTGAACCCATATCTCGATGTGGCTGATACCATAGCTTTCGTCGGCAACTGATTGATCCAGGTTAGATCCGAAAAGCACCCAGAACTCGTCTGATGTATGTTGTGCTATCATTTCCCTGGTTAAATTGCAATCGGCCACAGCAATATTACTCCCCTCAAAGTCAACATATCCAGCCCCGCCGAAACTAAATCCGTCCGGCTGCACTTCAACCCAGCCCATCTGGAAATAACCATTGCTCTGGTTATAAGCGGTGTATGGACTTAACCGGGAGGCGAACCCGGCCCAGCCCAGATTCGCACCATCATCCCACGTATCAAAAAAATGATAGGTAAACACCACCTTTATTTGTGTGTGCGGCACCCCGGTCAAATCAAATTTCTTCTTCATTACGTCATTGCCGCTCTGATTGGGCCGGAGTATATATTCCCGGCTGAAAGGGGTGTTGGGCGTAAAGCGCGAGAACGTCCTGGCCGTATTGTTTGTCCAGTCGTCCACGCAGGTCCATCCGTCATCCCCTGTTTCAAAGTTGTCGGTATCCACCAGCCGCCAGCCATTGAGGCCGTTGTAGCTGATAGCGGCCCCGGCGGGCAGATTCAGGTTATCCGAGATCGTCAGGTTCAGGTTCGCGACCGTGATTTTGTCGCCATCATAACTGATATCGGCTGTATTCCCGCCCTGTTTGAAACGGAGTACCGCTCCGTTGTCGCCCTCAATAAGCAGTTGTCCGCTGCCGTCCGTCTTTTTCAGGTGCAATTCGGTGCCGGTATTCGGTGTGAGCGTGCCCACACCAACCGGGCCGGATGCCGGAAAAAGATTGTTTTCTCCGCGTAGCGATACAGCGTAAGGAGAGGGAGAAAGTCGTGCCCGGGGCACCAGTTCGTTTCCTCCGTTGACCGATACGCCCAGATAATAAATCTTGTTGAAAGGAACAGACAGCGGGCTGGAAGCGCCCAGTGAGGTGGAGTAAAGGCCACCGGATACGGGTACCGAGGCCTGTGTTTCCGACCACACAGGGGTGCCGCCGGTCTCGTTTTCGTATAAACGGAAAGAAATGCGGTGATTATCGTCGGGCAATGGCGTACCCGAGGCATTCTGTATCGCTCCCTGAACAATCAGGCCCGACTGTGCCCGCAATACGTCCAGACTGCAGAGACAAAAGCAGAAAAGCAGGGAAAAAATTTTCATCTTGTCGTTCATTGTATGCATGTTGATTGGTTTGATGATAAGCTGCTGCATGTTACTTCACCCATATTTCTACATTACTGAGCCCAAAACTTTCGTTGTCCGGTATATTGGTAAGATTGGAGCCGACAATGATCCAGAATTTGTCCAGCGCGGTATGGGCCACCATACTGCCCCTGATGTTTTTATCAGCGACACCCGGGCTTGGGTTAATATATGTGTAGCCAACCCCGGAGAGTTTCAACTGATCTTGGGGAGCCCTCTTCCTCCAGCCTAGCTGAAAAATACCGTTTGACTGGCCCTGCCCTGTGTAGGGAGCAGCCTGGGTGGCAAAGGCGGCAAACGCGAAATCACCAGCTTCCCATTCATCAAACATGTGATACGTAAAAACTACCTTGACCATGGAATGAGGGATGCCTGTCAGGTCAAATTCTTTCTTGAGAGCTGCACCTGCATCTTGATTTCCTCCGGGTCTGAGAATATATCCCTTGCTGAACGGAGTGTTGGGAGAGAACCGCTGCAGAGTACCCGGGGTGGTATTGCTCCACTGATCGTGGCAAACCCATCCGTCATTATCGGTACCAAAGTCGTCCGTATCTACAAGTCGCCAGTCGGCAATAGCATCGTAAATGATTGTTTTCCCTGTTGGCAGATTAACACCCTCAGAGAAAACCAGGTTGAAATCGGAGATATTGATTTTGTTGCCGTCGTAGGTGATTTTAGCCGTATTACTTCCTTTTTTGAATATAATTTCGGGATTTCCTGAACTTTCTATGCGTACTTCAGTAGTACTTCCATTCGAAGTTTTCAGGTGTATCTGACTGCCAGGGTCGGGAGTTTTGGTGCCCACCCCGATTGCGCCGGCGGAGGGGAACACATTATCCTGCCCGATAAGCGACAGAGCGTAGGGCGAGGAACTAAGTCGCGCGCGCGGCAACAGCTCCGGGGTGTTTTGAACAGATACCCCCAGAAAATAGGGTTTGTCGAAGGCAGCAGTAAGCGGTGTAATCACACCCAGTGTAACGCTGTAAAGACCACCAGACACCTCCAGCTCGGGATGTGTTTCTGACCATACGGGCACACCACCGATTTCCGATTCATATAACCGGAACGCGACACTGTATTTTCCATCGGCCAGTGCTGCACCCGACGAGTTCTGAATGGAGCCCTGCACGCTGAGGTTAGCCTGTGATCGCACCTCACAGGCAATTGCCAGCAAGGCAAAGAGCAATAGTAAACTGTTAGATTTCATGATGGGAAAACTGTTTAAAAAAAGTTGTTAGGAATGACCCGGCCCCCGGAGCGTTTTATCACAATTACGCATCTTTATCCGCCGGTTTTACACGGGCAAAGGTCAATACCCGCCACCCTAACTACTGTGCAAAAAACACCAAGGATTGTGCAAAACAACCTTCTGTATGGCTGACAGACAGCCATCAGGGCGGGCAGGTGCGGGCATTTCACTACTTTTGTTCAGTCGCTAATTAATTTGTTATGAAAAGAAAAACGGTCCGGTCGGTAACAGTGGTCATGCTGCTGATGACAGTGCTGGCGGGCGCATACGCACAGTCGGATGCGCGCAAAGGCGAGCTGCACTTCACCCGGTACGAGTGGAGCAATATAGTCGGCAACACAATCATTTATCCGAATGGTTACCTGCAGGGCAGCCGGGGAATGATGTGGATAGCAACGCAGTCAGGCGTAGTATCTTTCGACGGATATAATTTCAGGCATTTCAATCCGGATAAATACAACCTCTCTGCATCCAGTATTGTACGACTGGCAGAAGACATACACGGCAATATCTGGATCATCGGAGTTCGCAAAAACAGTATTGTCATTGACGTAATGAATCCGAAAACGGAGGTGGTCATACCCCTGCATGAGTACACAGGACAAGCGCATCCCGTTGAAATACCGCTGCGCGAAAACATCGTGGTTCTGCACAACATCGCTGGCAAAATATGGATCGGAACCAACGATGCGGGCTATTTGTACGATGGTGAATGGCGCCAGGTGTATCATCCGGTGAAACGAAAAAGGATCCTGGATATGTGGTGGCCCGCAAAAAATGGGTTCTGGAGTATTTCGCCCAACACAAAATTTGTCTTTCTGGAAAGCAGCGACGGAGTGACACTCGACAGTTTTCCCCGCAGGAAACATTTACTGATCAACGACAATCTGGATCTGTGGATATCTTCTCCGGATGACAATTTACTGTATCATCAGTTACAGGCCGTTTCAGGCAAAATCAACGCCATGTCACACCGCGATTTGCCCGCTTTCAGGTGGATGAACGAGCGGCTCTGTCCCAGCGACTACCTGTCACTCCAGCGGTACGGCTACGAATGGACATCAAAACCTGCAGCGTTGTTTCTGAGTCGGCGTGACGGCAGTGGCAGTATCAACCTGTGCCGGCAATTTCCCGACATCAGCAATATTGGTGAATTCTGTGTTGACCGGCAGGGCGGTATCTGGACGTCATCCAAAAACAAAATCATCCGGCTCACGGAGAAACGCCCAACCGGGTTTCAGACGTTCCTGTGCGATGAAAGTCAGGACAGGAGTACCCGGGGCATGATTCAGGTTGGTCGCCAGTTGTATGTGCACAGTTACAAGGGCGACTGCCGCATCAACCTGGACAATGGCAGCATCTCTCCCTTCAACCTGATGGGCGGACAGGGCCTCGCCTTCCTGCCCGATGCACAGGGCTTCTGGACTGGTGGCCACGGCGGCAAACTGAAGTATATCGAACCCGGGAAAACAACCGTTGAATACACCTTCGACCGCCGGTCGGATATCAATATCTTCCTGCGATATGGCAACAGCATTATGGTTGGCAACGGGAACGGTCTATTCAAAATAAACAGGGAAAAACACACCGTCGAGCCGCTGCCGCTTCAGCATACGAGTGTTGAGTACCTGTACAGCAACAACCGGGGTATATGGGCGTGTACGGGCGACGGGCTGTATCTCCTCAACGAGGACGGGCAAGTGCTCGGGCACTACCTGCAGCCCGGCACCGACCTGAAATACGACCGGATGACCTGTCTGTACGAGGATGAAAACGGCTATTTCTGGATCGCCACGCGGGGCAGCGGACTGATTCAGTGGTCCGTCGAGAAGGGCATTATCCGCCACTTCACCGAATCGGACGGATTGTCAAATAACGATGTGCATGCGGTTTACCCCGATAACGCCAACTGCCTGTGGCTGCCCTCCAACTACGGACTCATGCGCCTGCACAGGCCGTCGGGGCGCATACAGGTATTCTTCAAGCGCGATGGCATTGCCGACAGCGAATTCAATTCACTGTCCCACTACAAGGCACCCGACGGGCGGTTTTTCTTCGGCGGCGTCAATGGCATTACTGCTTTTTATCCCGAAGACATACCCATTCGGGAGCCTGGCACGCCCGAACTCCGGCTGGTGGAGGCGCATACCTTTCAGCTAAAGAGCGGGGAGTTCGTCAATCATCTGCCGGAGGTGGACGCCGGCAAGCCCGTCATCATCACGCCCGACGACGATTATCTGGACATCAGGGTATCTCCCCTGGTTTACGAAGATGTCAACCGTATCCGGTATTCCTGGAAAATAGAAGGGTACAGCGACAACTGGATACAGCAGCAGTCGCCGCTCATCAGACTGAACAACCTGCCATACGGAAAGTACCAACTGCATATCAGATACTCCATGCAGGGCAATATCTGGTCGGAAAATGAACTGATAATACCTGTAATATCGGAGCGGCCCTTTTATCTAAACTGGCCTTTTCTGCTCGCGCTGTTTGTCGGCATGACCGGTATCGCGTGGTTTTCGGGCAACCGGCGAACCCTGCAACTGAGAAAAGCCAACCTCAGGCTCGAACAGGAAGTACAGAACCGGACCAGGCAGATTGAGTCCGATAAACGGCTCATCGAGCAGCAGGCGCGCGAACTTCGCTCACTGGACGAGGTGAAATCGCAGTTCTTCGCCAATATCACCCACGAGTTGCGGACACCCCTCACCCTGATTCTGGGGCCTGCCGACAGAATACTGCAGGCAAAACTGCCAGTTGAAAAAACCATGGAATATGTACAGACCATCCGGCGAAATGCCCAAAAACTCCTCACCCTGGTGGAGGAACTGCTGGATTTGTCGAGAATGGATGCCAACGCCATCAGCGTAGTTGAAAAACCTGTACGTCTGTATCCGTTTCTGTCACGCCTTGCAGCCAGTTTCGGCCCCTACTCCGATCACCGGGGTGTAGAGCTGAACCTGGTTTACAACTGTCCGCGCGATATTACGCTTATGCTGGACACCCCGAAATGGGAAAAAATCATCAATAACCTGTTGAGCAACGCGATCAAATTCACGCCGGGTGGCGGATCGGTAATCATCAGTACAACACTGACAAACGGAGAGCTGCTGATTACGGTAGAGGATACCGGGGCCGGCATACAACCCGACGATCTGCCCCACATCTTCGACCGGTACTATCAGTCGCGGGCGGGCGGTACAACCCTTCAGGGAGGTACCGGCATTGGACTTGCCCTGTGCCGGGAGTACATCCGTCTTTTTGGCGGAGAGATTGCGGTACAAAGCACACCGGGCCGGGGCAGCAAGTTTGCCCTGCGCTGCCCGGTTGCCATATCGGAAGAAACCGCAACAGCAGAAATTCTGGCGGAATCCGAATACGCTCAGGCGGCTGCCACAGCGAAGCCCGCAGCTGCCGGCCCGGAGAAAAGAACCCTGTTACTGGTGGAAGACGACAGAGATATGTCGGAATACATACAGGGGCTGCTCGGTCATGAGTACAACCTGCTCACAGCCGAAAACGGTAAGGTGGCCCTGGCGATACTGGCCGGGCATCATGTTAACCTCGTTATTTCAGACGTTATGATGCCTGAAATGGACGGATTTGAGTTGCTTGCGGCGGCACGGGAGCGCTACACCGATTTGCCGTTCATCATGCTTACTGCCCGTTCGGAGATGCCCGACCGGCTCCATGCCCTGCGGCTGGGTGTTGACGACTACCTCACCAAACCATTTCTGGCGGAAGAGCTCTCGACACGCATTGTCAACCTGTTAAAAAGATACAGCATCAGGCAACAAGCAACCGAAGACCCTGAAAAATACGACATTGACCCGGGTTACGACCACCAGTGGCTCTCCCGGCTCGAACAGGTTGTTACAGAGCATCTCACCGTTACCGACTTCTCGGTTGACATGCTGGCCGATGCGCTTCACATATCGAGACGCAACCTCTATTACAAACTGAGAGCCGGCACGGGCATGACACCCAATCAGTATATCACCGAGATCCGGCTTAACAAGGCCCGGCAATTGCTCGAGTCGCGGCAGTTCGAGACTATCGCAGAGGTTTGCTACGCCGTCGGGTTCAAAACGCCGCATTACTTCAGCAAGCTGATGAAAGAGCGGTTCGGTTGAGGAGGTGGGGAATGTTGAACAGCGAAGTAAAACCGCATCAGTATCGCTTCACACCAGTCACGTAATACATTTCCATGGGGCCCTTGTTTTTGGCCTCCAGCTTGCCGCGATATTCCCAGTCAAACTCGTACTTGGAATTCCAGTAAGCTGTTTCACTCACGTTGATACGACCGGTTTCGCAGGATTCTTCCATGCGTGCTGCTGTATTGACAGTATCACCCCAGATATCGTAGGCAAATTTTTTGGCTCCCACCACACCGGCAACGACTGGTCCGGCGTGAATGCCTGCCCGTGCCTCGAAGTACGGGAGCCCCTGACTCATACGTTCTGCCTTCAGGGCCAGGAGGAAATCCTGGATTTCCAGTGCTGCCTTGATCATATCCGCCGGATTTACATTTTTATCCGATAACCCTGACGCACATATATAGGCGTCACCCACGGTTTTGATTTTTTCTATATTGTATTTGCTGATAATCTGGTCGAAACCGGAAAAACAGTGGTCAAGTTCCTCTACAAGCTGCTCGGGAGTCAGCTTCTCAGCCACGTTGGTAAATCCCTTGAAGTCAATAAACATGACTGTGGCCTGTTCGTATCTTCTGGCTGCCACCTTGTTGCGGGTTTTCAGTTCTTCGGCAATGGCAGGCGGAAGGATATTCAACAGCAAGTTGTCGCTTTGCCGCTGGGCAGTTTCAATCATGGAGTTTTTCACCGACAACTCATTGGCCATCCGACGTTTGGCCCTGAAACGAAGGTAAAACAGGAAAGCCAGCAGAAAGGCAAAACCGAAAAGCAGAAATGACAAATTCCGGGTTGCCTGCAGTGCCTCTTTCTCCAGCCTGAGTTCCGCCTCGCGGCGCTTCTGTCCCTGAATTTCGCGTTCCTGTTGTGCTTTCACAATGGAGTCAATCATCTGCTCCTGCGTCAGATTTTTCAACCGCAGGTTATTCACCCTCACTATGGAGTCAGCCCGCTGTTTTTCCCTGGAAATCTGGTCTATGGCAGCAGATTTTTCGTCTATTTCCAGCTGCGACTGTTCCTGTACGTCCTTCAGCTGCGACTGATAGCTGGTTTCCAGCACCTCGGTTTTTCCGGTAACCTGCGCCAACTGCTCTTTTAACTGCCGGTTCTCCGCCTCGAGTGCAGCCAGCTGGTTCTCCAGTTTTCGCTGGGCATCTCCCCCGCTGCGCGCGCCCGGACCCGCATTATCCTTCAGGTATTTGACAATTTCTGTACTCCACTTGAGGGCCTCTCTGTAATCGTTCTGCTTCGAAGCAATGTCCTGCAGCTTTTCCATGGATGTTACCGCGGCATCCCGGTATCCGTAGTTGCGGGCGGTATTCCATGCCCTGATATAGCGGCCGTTGGCTTCCTTGTAATTGCGCTGACGGTACTCAGCCTCCGCAGACAGCAGGGCCGCCTCGGTCTCTCTTTTCTTGTCGCCAATCTCGGTAGCAAGCTGATTGGCCCTTGAAGCGTAGTCGGATGCCTTTTTGGGTGCAGAAGCGAGTGTCTTCTCGGCAATCTGATAGGCGTAATTCATTTTCTCCTGCTTCGATCCTGACCGGTTGAAGCGGGACTCCAGTTCGGTTACAGTCTGTGCGTCAACAGTTTGCGCTCCCAATGAGCAGAGAATCAAAAACAAGAAGGAGAAATACCTCATCGGGACAGCGTTCAGTTAACCGGTTATTGTGAAATCCAAAGGGCAATGGCAAATATCTGAATAAGTTGGAATATCATGTATTATCCGGCCACATAAGTGATGAGCAATATGACAAACAGGCAGCCGGCTGTGTAACCGGTTGCCTGTTTGCGGGAATTTCCGGGCGACATTTTTTTCTGTCGCCTGTAATAAATTACTGTCGGTGCATCGAAACCGGCATGTTACCATCGAATTTGCCCGTCAGTACAGGTGTCTGCTGTTCTCCGGTATATTCGCGCACCCTGCTGTACACAAAGCTGTGCAATTCCTTGACAGACACAATATTGTCATCGTTGGTGTCAGCCTCGCCCTTCATTCCGCGAAGCAGGTAATACGTGAACACTCCCTGACGAAGCCCCTTGTCTTCGAGCGAAAGCTCCTCGCCTTTCGACGACATGAGCAGCGCTATGCCGCCCTCCGATTCCTCAAAAGCCCTGTAGTAGCGCTCCAGTGAAACCTGTGCCGGACCACCGCGAGCTGCCATATCACTGTTGTACTCCAGTGAGCCGCTGTGACATGCGTCGGCAATGCAGATCTTGTGCCTGGCCTTGCTTTCCATAAATATACTGCGCACCTCATCATGGCGCAGTTTGTTGCTGTAGCCATCGAAATCGTAGGGCAGGAAACATCCCTCCAGTCCGTGACCACTGAAATACATCATAATCACATCGTTCTCATCGGCCTTCAGGAAGAATCGGCGCATGGTTCGCAGGATATTTTCGCGCGTGGCACCTTCATCAACCAGTATTTCGATCTGCTCGTCGGGAAGTGCTCCGCCAAGCGGACTTTTAAGATGTGAGTAAAACCGGAACGCGTCGTCATCGGTAAATTTCAGGGTAGGCATGGAGGTGTATTTGCCGACTCCGACTACAACTGCCCAGATTTTGACGTCACTGCTGTTTTCGACCGCTACGGACTCCCCGGGAACCTCCTCTTCAGAGTCAAGCTCCTGTACCATGGATCCATTCAGCCAGACTGCTCCGTAGGTTCTGCCGTTGGCAAACCGCATGACTCCCTCGCCATTGGGTTTATTGCTCTCCCATTCACCTTCATAACGGTC
Organism: uncultured Bacteroidota bacterium; assembly: GCA_903925535.1. Lineage (GTDB taxonomy): Bacteria > Bacteroidota > Bacteroidia > Chitinophagales > Saprospiraceae > M3007. The sequence continues at coordinate 16,445 of CAIYFY010000507.1, forward strand.
GCCGTTGGCATAATAACAGGTGCCTTTACCATGCGGCGCTCCATCCTTGAACTCACCTACCCAGATGGAACCCTCCGGATAGCGGTAATATCCTTTGCCGCTACGGCAGTAGGTGGCGCCACAATTGCGCAGACCCGCCAGATCAGGCTTTGCTGCTACCTGGCCGGCAGACTCCTGACTGACTTCCTCGCTACCGGCCTCCACAGGAGGTTCGTTCTCGGTCTTTTCGGTGCTGTTGCGCGAGATACGGTCAGATGCGGCAACAGGCCTGCCCATTTCCCACTGACCATGTTTCTCAGCACCATCGCTGTAATGAAGTACACCGCGGCCGTGTTTCTTGTTGTTGCTCCACTCGCCGGCATAATAGGCTCCGTCCGGGTAGTACATGGTGCCTTCCCCTTCAAAGACTCCGTTGACGAAGGAACCCTCATAACGCTCCTTCGACTCAAAGTAATAAACACCCTGGCCATTGGGCTGGTCATTTTTCCAGGCTCCGATGTAGCGGTCGCCACTCGACGCAAAGAACATGGAACCCTCGGGCCCCTGCTTTTTACCCATGAAAAATGTCCCCTCGTAAACGTTACCGTCGGCATAGGTCATCTTGCCCTTGCCGTGACGCTGGCCGTTCTGAAATTGCCCGGTGTATTTGGAGGTGGCTGAATAGCGGTAAGTTCCTGTGCCAGTCTGGCAGTTGCCGCTGATGCATTGCGCTGAGGTTTCTGCTGTCAGGAAAAGCGAGAAAACTGTGAGTGCGCCTGTAATGGTAATGAGATTAAACCCCTTCATAACGTAATGGTTTAAGAGATGAAAAACTAACAGAAAGGATGAAGAAGGGCGTAGTGATGCTCTTTTCTGGATTAAATGCCGGAGGCTCCGGATTCCTGTACATCGTGGCAGAAGACGTTTACCCTGACGGCAACCGAGGCGGATTAAATTGATGCAGGAACAACAATTATATATCTAATATTGTGCCATTCATATACAGCTATTTCAGAATTTGTAATTTTGCAACTCGGTTTACCCTCCAAAAATCTGAATTTCAATTAATT
>CAIYFY010000508.1 GCA_903925535.1 uncultured Bacteroidota bacterium
CGACCTGCCTGTACAATATGTCTTTTCGGCCTTCTGGAAGGAACAGCAGGGCAGTTTCCTGCTCTGGAGTTTCTGGCACATCATCCTGTCTGCCATCGTAATAGTAAAGGGTGGCAAATGGGAGGCGCCCGTGCTGACAGTGGTGGCGGTGGCCGAAGCCATTATCGCCAGTATGCTGCTGGGACTTTACTTCGGTCATTTCCGCCTCGGCGCCAGTCCGTTCGACCTCCTGCGCGACACCATGAACGCGCCCATATTTCAGCAGGCCGATTACCTGTCCAAAATCAGCGGACAGGGACTGAATCCGCTCCTGCAAAACTACTGGATGACCATCCACCCTCCCACCCTCTTCCTGGGCTTTGCCTCCACTGTGTTTCCGTTTGCCTATGCGGCCTCCGGATTGTGGTACAGGGAGCACAAGGCATGGCTGAAGCCGGCACTGGGCTGGTCACTTTTCTCGGCTGGCATCCTCGGACTGGGTATCCTGATGGGGGGGGCCTGGGCTTATGAGGCACTCTCATTTGCGGGCTACTGGGCATGGGATCCGGTAGAAAACGCCTCGCTGGTGCCCTGGCTCACGCTGGTGGCAGGTATTCACACCAATCTGGTGGCCCGTTCCACCGGCTACTCCATCAGAAGCACTTACGGATTCTACCTGTTGTCTTTTGTACTGATACTGTACTCCACCTACCTGACCAGAAGCGGTGTTCTGGGAGATACCTCCGTTCACTCGTTCACGGAAATGGGGCTGGGTTATCAGCTGATCCTGCTGGTGGTGTTGTTCGCAGCTATCGGACTGTGGCTGTTTGTATCCCGCTACAAGGATGTACCCGATGTGATGACAACTGCGGCTGAAGGCGACAAGTCCAAAAAAGCCGAAGAATCCATTCAGTCCCGTGAATTCTGGATGTTTCTGGGTTCGCTGGTGCTGTTGTTCTCTGCTGTACTCATCACAGGCGCCACTTCACTGCCCGTTTTCAACAAAATAGTGCAGTTTTTCAATCCGGACTATGTGGGTGCGGCGCTGAAGGATCCAGTCGAACATCACAACCGTTATCAGCTCTGGATAGCAGTATTTATCGGTTTTCTGACAGGCATCGGCATATTTACCCGTTACAATGAGCGAAACTGGCAAGATCGCTACAAAAAATTTGCCACACATATCGGTATCGCTGCTGTGGCGGCCGGCATCCTGACCGTCCTGAACCGGCAGTGGATAGAAATCAATGCCTGGCAATTGTACACCCTGCTGTTTTCGGGCATGTTTGCACTGGCGGCAAATCTCGATTACATCATCACTGCGGCAAAGGGCAATTTCAAAATGGCCAGCGCGGCCATCTCGCACGTCGGATTCGGAGCGCTCATACTAGGCGTGCTGAGCACCGGACTGGGTAAAGCGTGGATATCTACCAACAAGTTCGTCATGCGCGACGTCATTGAAGGAGCCGGAGAAGACGAACTGAACAAAAATGTGATTCTGTTGAAAGGCTCCGCTCTTCCCATCAAGGATTTCAACGCCACCTACCTGAAAGACACGGTTGAAAGACAAACGCGCACATTCGCTGTACGGTTTGAACGCAGGGATGAAAGCGGCAATGTGAACGGAGAGTCCTTCGAGTTGTACCCGAATGTCATGTACGACAGACAGTTCACCAAGATCGTGGCCAACAATCCGTCCACCAAACACTACTGGGACTACGATATTTTCACCATGATCACCTCACTGCCCAAGGCTGAGCTCGACCCCGAATTCGCCCGGCAGCAGGAAGACAGTCTGAAATATGCTCCGTATGCCCTGTCTCCGGGCGATACACTGCGCACTGAAGACAACCTCCTCGTACTTCTGGGAATTACCAGGACGCCGAGCCACCACGATTACGTGCCACAGGAAGGAGATCTGGCCATGGGGCTTCAATTCAAGGCATTTGATCTGGAAGATACCATCACCCACCTGGCCGAACCCATGATGTATATCCGGCCATCCGAGGGCGGTTTCACCAACCCGGCACAGGTAAATCCGCTGGAACTCAAGATCAGACTCAACGAGAAAACGCTGCAGGCCGTTTTTGATGCCGAGGATAAAATGAAATACACCCCTTTCCAGCTGAAAGAAGGCGACAAATTCGGCTATAAAGGGTATCAGTTGTCGTTCAACAGCGTTGAAAAAAATATAAAACACCCAGGCTACAGTCCGCAGCCGGGAGATATCGCCGTGGCTGCCAACATCAGCATCCAGGCACCCGATGGCAAAACCGGGGTGGCAAAACCGGTGTACCTCATTCGCGACAATACCCCTTTCAGCCTGAAAGACGAGCACGCAGAAACAGGCCTTTCCTTCAGATTCGAGGATATTGATCCCGCAAAGGGAGTCCTGACCATTGGAGTGGCTGATATTCCCGAAAATATGGCACCAATACCGTTTGAACTGGCTGAGAATGTGCAACGCTCCGACTATGTGGTACTGGAGGCCATCATTTTCCCCGGGATCAATCTGGTTTGGGCCGGATCACTCCTGATGCTCTTCGGATTTGCCCTTTCCCTCTGGCGTCGCTGGAAGGAATTAACCTGACCATAATTGCACTCGGATGAAAGCAACAACACCTTTTATCGCCCTATTCTTCCTGCTCAGTCAGATCCTCGGAGCCCAGACGAATGACCAGATTGCCCGGAAAGACAAAATAAAATCGGGGCGACTGGAACTGAAAAATGCCGTAACAGCAGACGATCCGGCCGGAGCAGGTCTCTGGATTGACTCCCTGTCGAGGCTCGAAAACAAGTATTATACAGGATTGAGCTGGGATGAACGCTGGCTGCTGTATTACTGGACAGAGAACTACGGGGCATTGCTCTCGGAAGCCGCTCAGATGGGTGCCGCCGAGCGATATGCCTTGTCTGAAAAGGTGCAGCCACCCGCCGACAGCCTGTTCGAGCTGACAGACTCCATGATGTATGCCCGCCGGTTTGAATCATTTCAGGCAATCAGGCACGCATTCCTGACAGCAGAAGAGAAAGCATTTTCCATTCTGCTACTCGAGTACCTGCTCAGAATCAACGGAAATGAAGAAGAGTGGGCCGAAAAAATCAGTGCATTCGAAAGTAAATACCCCCAATCAGGTTATCTGTACTTCCTGTCGGGCGTAAAACCCGATATCCTGAAACCCGCCAACAAGGCTTTGGGAGCAGCCATTGGCTTGCAGAGCGGAAGCTGGACCGACCAGATTGACAGATCGTTGCCACCTCTCTATGGCCTTTCGCTCGACTTCTACTACTGGGTTGACAAATGGAATGTACAGTTCGGAGCTTCTTTCGGAGGCGGACGGCTCAAAAGAGACATTACCGACGGCCTCGATATATGGCCCGGGAATGACCCGTTCAGCTACAGCAATTACTCGCTGGAAATTGGCTACGACATCATCAACGCCGAAAAAATCAGAATATTCCCCTCCGCAGGGGTCGGAATTGCATTTCTGTCGCCTCCAACCTCCGCTGATGTGCCGGAAGAACTTCCCGTGTACTACGATAGCTTCCAGCTGCTCGAAGGGCACCTTGGCGCCTCCCTTACGGCAGATGTAAAACTGTTCAGAGACAATTACGTCAATTGGGATCTGCCCAAAGGCTCCTACAACGGATTCCGTGTGCGGGTGGGCTATAACTGGCTCAACTTCGGGGACGGCATACCCGCCCTCGACGGAAACCTGTTTTACTTCACCTTCGGATATAATGTATTCGGGTACAGGGCAGCCAAAAAATGATGTCCAAAAAGGAAAACTGGTACGCTGACCTACCCGGACTGCTCAGGGCCGAAGCGTTGTGGCACTCGGGCAGATATAACGAGGATGCCGGCATCAAGTTACCCGTTTCAAAGGATTTTCTGAGGGCATTTCTCGCTGATTTTTCCTTCAGTGAGTCCGATGTGCGACCTCTGTTCAGAATAACGGATACTCACGGGAAACTACTGTTGCACGAGAGTTTCATTAACTACCTGCAGCGATTCGCCCATACGCTGCAAATGGAGGACACACCAGACGATCACCCAGCCTGCGTTTCAGTCCGCGGCCCCATGCTCCAGCTGGAACTGCTGAAACTGGTGTTACCAGACAAATAAGTACACAAACAGACCAACCAGTCCGGCAGAATAACCCAGATACCAGCGCCAGTCAACCCAGTCTGCTGTCCTTATCCCGTGCTTCCTCTCCAGCAACCAGATCAGGCCAATTTTTTCTGTCCAGAAAGATATCACAACCGAAAAAGCCAGTCCGGGAAGTCCGAATAAATTGATAAATGTCAATCCCAGCGCAAATTTAACCGCCAGTTCCACCAGACTTACCCTGAATACGGAACCGGAATCTCCTTTCGACAGTATAATCGAAGCAGGCAGAAGCATCCTGCTGCAGAGCGTCAGCAGGTATATATTGAACAGAACAGCGCTCTCCCGGAAATTCTGGTTGAATACCAGCGGGAACCACCAATCGCTCGTCAGCATGGCCAGAGCGGTGACGGGGAAGAGCATATGCATCATGCCGGTTGTACGGCGTTTGAGTTCGGCCAGTCCGCGGGCCTGATTTTCAGCAATCGCCGGGATCAGCGAGGCGCCCAGGGCAAACAGGAGTGCGGGAACCAGTGGCAGTTCGCGCGCGCCATACCTGTAAACAGCAAATACAGCCGGATCCCCGTAATGCCAGTTCACCATCCAGTTGTCGAAGATCAGCATGAGGTTGCTCACCACACTGCTCAGCACCAGCGGCATAGCAAAACGGGTGTACCGAC
>CAIYFY010000509.1 GCA_903925535.1 uncultured Bacteroidota bacterium
GCATCAGTGTAATAGGTGTAGTAGATGATGCCATCGTCAATCTGTCCGTTACAGTCGTTGTCAAGACCATCGCACCGCTCAACGGCACCGGGGAAAATCGCCGGATCGTTGTCCGAACAATCAGTACCGGCAACGACATAGCCCGCGGGAATCGTATCCGCACACGTGCTCACGCTCAAATCGGCATTCCCGAAACCGTCGCCGTCGGCATCAGTGTAATAGGTGTAGTAGATGATGCCATCGTCAATCTGTCCGTTACAGTCGTTGTCAAGACCATCGCACAACTCCGCAGCACCCGGATATACAGCAGGATTGCTATCAGAGCAATCGGTGCCAGCAACGACGTACCCCGCGGGAATCGTGTCCGCACACGTACTCACACTCGCGTCAGCATTCCCGAAACCGTCGCCATCAGTATCAGTGTAATAGGTGTAGTAGATGATGCCGTCGTCAATCTGTCCGTTACAGTCGTTGTCAAGACCATCACACAACTCCGCAGCACCCGGATATACAGCAGGATTGCTGTCAGAGCAATCGGTGCCGGTAACGACGTACCCCGCAGGAATCGTATCCGCGCACGTGCTCACGTTCACATCGGCATTCCCGAAACCATCGCCGTCAGCATCGGCATAGTAGGTAAATACCGTCAGACTGTCATCCACCATTCCGTCGCAGTCATCGTCAATACCATTGCACAATTCTGCAGCGCCGGGATTAATGGCCGGATTATTGTCATTACAGTCTTCAAATGCGAGGTATCCGTCACCATCGGCGTCGTTGTAAAATATTTCCTTGGCCAGGTGATAGGCATCAATACCACATTCAGCCCCCACAATACGACCAGGGATATCGTCAAAGGGCGGGTGAATGCCGCCCCATATCCTCGAGAGGCTGGTCTGGTCGGATGCGTCGCGATAGGTGGCCCACTGCAGGGTAACATCCACGCTGGGACCTTTCTCAAAAAACAGAAATCCGCTGTTGGCCGCAATATGAAACTCACCCATTCCTCCCGGAAAATACTCATCACCGGTGAGCAGGGTAAGTGCTTCTGCAGCAGCCCTCGAATAGGTGGAATGTCCCGAGATATAGCCGGCAAAAGGCGGAGTCACAAACGTTTTGCGCTGATAGGGCATCCAGTTATCAGCCAGCACCCATCCGGCACCGGAATAATCGGTAGCGGGATTGGCGATCGGACCGAAGCCCTCCCAGGTGTATAACTTGATCTTGTTCACGTTAATACCATTCACCCCTGCCAGCGTATCTCCGGCCTGCACCAGCTCGATGTAACCGGGTATCAGTGGCAGTCCGCCAGGATGATATCGGGGTAGTGCAGGATCAGAGGATTGACCCAGGCGGGCCATGTAGCGCAGGTTGGTCACCGGACGACTGGCATCGTAATAACCCTTGATTCCCCAGGCGGTAATAGCCGCATCATGCAGCGCCCCACCCAGGGTAAAATAGGCTTTCACGTCATACTCCAGCCGATTGAGCAACTGGCCTTTACCATTGAATTTCCTGACAAAATCAGGATGATCCATGACCTTGTTCAGAATGGAAAACCAGTGCCCGGGCGGAGTTTCGGAAGTAGGCCCGTCGGCCCAGAACTGGGCCAGAACGCGGGTATAATCGCCACGCGGCACAAGCTGAGGTTCGTAGGGCAAGCCCGTTTTGGGATTAACCGGTCGGCCATTCCCGGCAGCTCCGCCTCCCTCGAAATTATAGAACTGTTTGTACTCATCCAGGGTCACAGGGTAGGGGGTGGTGTTATTACCAATGGAAGCCGGAGAAATATCCCACATGACACCATCATCGGGATCCAGATGTGTACTCCAGGCAGACACCAGCGCGTAATTCCACTTGAACTCATCCGACTGAGCGTCCTGCTGATTCGTGTTCAACTGTGGCGGCGGGCCCGGATTGTGATATACATACCAGGGAATATTATTCCTCACCAGCGTATCCTTGTCGGCTGCCGACAGCGCAAATGGCGTAACCCTTCCCCATTCCGGACTCTGAAACCGCTGAATGGCGACTACCGGATTGCCGTTCTGGTCAATAGCGCCGGGCAGATCCAGCGGCTGCCACCGGTTCGGATTGGTCATAGTAGTATTGCCCGGCTGCAGCACATTCAGCGGGGTATTCACAGGTACATAGTCGGTGGGAACGTAATTATTCTGTTCATTGGAACCATCCAGATTGCTGTACTCGGCCATGCGAAGGGCTATGTAGTTACCAAGCGCTGCAGGATTTCCGGTAGAATAGTCGGTACTGTTAAAATTAATCGGATAACCGAGCTGCGCCATGAAATCAAAAAGCCGGGTGATCGTGGTAAACGCCCTCGGGGAATTCTGAAAACGCTGAGCCAGCAGCCGGTATGCAGCATAACTGATAGCTTCTCTCCGCGCAGCCTCAATATCTGCAGGAATGGGAATCCCGTTGAAGGGGCATGTGTAATTACCCACTGTTTTTCCAAGAAAATAGGTGTCCGACTGTCCCGTGGTATCGTAAACGGCCCACATATCGTACATGAGGACGGAAAGATGAAACAGGTTGCGCGCGTGCACAGGCGGACGAGCAAAGTCCTCCCGGATACTCTGAATCAGTATTTCATTCCACTGACGGGCGATAGATTGCTGGGATAACCCAAACTGCAGAGAGGAGAGAAGGATGATGCCGGAGGCAATCAACCGAAGTACAGACTTGTTCATGAGCTCAAAGGATAGGGCTTTCCAGGTGACGCGAATGTCTGCATTTTCAGCCTGAAAGTTATTAGAAATCCATTAGATTGCCTGTTTATAGCACGTTTTGGCGCCCTTTGCGCGTAAAAACAGTCTGTACTGGCATTTTTACCCGCAAAAATCGGCCGCTGCTATTACTTTTGCAGGTCACAAGCCCGACTGGATTATGCAAATACTCGACGACCGTCAAATTCGCCAGAAAATCAGGCGAATTGCCATCGAAATTCTTGAACGAAATTTCGGAGCTCCGGCCATAATTCTCGCCGGGCTCAACAACAATGGATATGAGTTTGCCCAACTGGCAGCCATCTGGGAAAATGCGGCTGTATGTACGGAAAGACATCGCCGCTCAGGTATGGAACTATGGCACTGTACCGGCCAGTGAAGCAATCTCCGTAGACCCTTATGCTGGTAAGGAAGTTGTGCTTTCAGCGGATAAAGTCTTTGGTGCGCTGGGAACTGCGCCTGGACAGTTCAGTTACCCGCACGGGATGGCCGTTGCGCCCGATGGCAGCCTGTATGTGGCTGACAGTGGCAACAATCGCATCCAGCATTTTTCAGCGGATGGGAAACTGCTGCATGTCTGGGGCAGCTATGCAGACATCAGCGCGGGCAGCGCGCCGATCGGTACCTTCAAAGAGCCGTGGGATGTAGCTGTTGGTCCAGATGGATCGGTGTATGTTGCTGACACCTGGAATCACCGCATCC
>CAIYFY010000510.1 GCA_903925535.1 uncultured Bacteroidota bacterium
CAGATTTGCACCGATCATCATGGAACGGGCTTGAGGATAAACACCGCGGTCAATACCGTACGTGCCGGCACCACCACCGATTTCGGGATCAAATCCGGTGTATTTGGTGAAGGTAAGCAGGTTGGTTCCGCTCAGATAAATACGGAGATTTTCAATTTCGGCACGCTGCAGCCAGGTTTTGGGCATCGTGAAGCCCAACTGTACCGATTTGATACGGAAATAGCTGCCGTCTTCGAGATAGAAATTGCTCGGACGCGTGAAATTGCCATTCGGATCGCCGTCCACCAGTCTGGGGAAATCGGAGGAAGTACCCTCGCCATGCCAGCGGCCAAGAGCCTCAGAGGTATAGTTGGCATTCGGAATATCCAGGCGACGGAGTCCCTGAAAGATTTTATTGCCTGCCACGCCCTGTCCGAAGACGCTGATATCAAACTGCTTCCAGTTAGCTGCCAGACTGAGGCCAAAGGTCCAGTGCGGTGTCGGATCGCCGAGGAACGTGCGATCGTTGCTGTTGATAACGCCATCACCGTTCACATCCACCCAGCGCAGATCGCCGGGCTTGGCATCGGGCTGAAGGGCAAAACCGGCATCATTGTTATGACGGGCAATATCCGCCTGATTCTGGAAAACACCGTCACTGAGGAATCCGAAAAATCCGTTTACCGGCATTCCCACCATTTTACGGCTGATTTCATAGGCGCTCGACTGGAATGTGGCATTTACCAGAAAGTCGGTTGGCCCCATGTCAAGCACCTCGTTTCTCACATAGGACACGTTGGTCTTTACGCTCAGATTTACCTGATTCAGCTGTTTCCGGTAGCCGAGATCGAGCTCCACACCCTTGTTCTCCAGCGAGGCAACATTGCCCCATGGATCAGCAGAGGCACCGGTATAGAATGGCTGCTTGATCTGCATGAGCATACCCGTGGTGTTCTTCTTGAACAGATCGAACGAGAAGGTAAAGTCATTAAAGAGGATACCATCAAAGCCGATGTTGGTCTGGGCCGTCTGTTCCCAGCGCAGATCCTGATTGGCAGGCGCAGAAGGTCCGTAGCCGATAGTAATCTGGTCCTGTCCGAAAATATAAGAGCCTATACCGCCGATCGTGGATACATACTGGAAGGGAGCCAGATTGTCGTTACCGGTCACACCATATCCCACCCTGATTTTCAGCGTATTCAGCACTTTGTTTTCGCGCCAGAAAGATTCAAGGTGCGGAAGCCAGCCCACCGAAACGGACGGGAATACACCAAATACATTGTTGCTTCCGAAGTGGGAGGAGCCGTCGCGGCGAACAATAGCTGTGAGCAGGTATTTTCCGGCATAGTCGTAGTTCACGCGGGAGAACAGGGCGTTCAGGCGATAAGGCTGGTTCTCATAACCGTAAGCGATACGGTTCTCTGTTGGCAGCTGGTAGTTGAGTGATGCGCTCTGAAAATTGTTCACCGGCAGATTTGTGAAGCCGCCACCTACGCCGCGTGCACTTCTGTCCTGACCTTCAAGGCCCAGCAGCACCGTAGCATTGTGTTTTCCTCTGGTCAGATCGTAAGATGCGGTATTTGTCCAGATCCAGTCGAGGCCGCGGTTGAGCGCCCTGTTGTAATTGGTCAGTGTGGTGTTCACCGTTGAGCTGAGGAAGTACACGGGTGAAAACCCTTCATTCCCCCAGAAAGACAGTTTGGCGCCAATCGTGGAGCGAAGTTTGAGGTGGCGCACCGGCTCAATTTCCAGGTAAGCATTGCCGGTAGCGGCATCTGACCAGCCGTAATTGCCGAGCTGTGTTTGTATATAGGCGAGCGGATTCGTCATTTCCTGAAAACCGGCCGCAGGAAGTGCGTAATAGTTGCCATTTTCATCCTGTATCAGGCGACTCAGGTTATTGGCGTACAGCGGATTGGAAGAAAGCTCGGCGGGGTCTTCCACCAGCAGCGGAATCACCGGAGCGAGATTGATGGCAGAGCTGAGCGGACCGCCATAACTGCCATTCGGGTCGAAAGAGCCCTGGCTTTGCACGTGCGCGTACGAGAGTGTTTGTCCGAAGCGAAGCCATGATTTGACCTTGTGGTCAGAGTTCACGCGGGCGGTGAAACGCTGGTAATTGGAGATATCCGTGGCCACAATACCATCCTGACTGTAATAGCCAAAGGAGGCATAAAATGTAGATTTGTCATTACCGCCGCTGAAGCTCAGATCGTGGTTCTGCATCAGGGCGTTATCGTTGAAGATGGCACTTTGCCAGTCGGTACCTTCCCCGAGCTGGTCGGCATTGGGATAGGGAATGGGTTGGCCTCCCGCCTCTGCGGATTCGTTGCGCAGGAGGGCATAGTCGCGGGCATTCAGGAGGTCGAGCTTGTTGGCAGCCGTCTGAGAGGCAAGGTAGCTGTTGAAATTGACCTTGAGCGCCCCGCTTTTTCCTTTTTTGGTAGTTACGAGGATGACACCGCTGGCCGCTTTGGTACCATAGATGGCAGCGGAGGCAGCATCCTTGAGAATTTCTATTGATTCGATATCAGCCTGATTGAGAAAATCAATGCCGTTCTCGTTGATGGGTACGCCATCTACCACATACAATGGAACACTGTTATTGATAGACGTGATACCGCGAATAATAACAGAGGAGGAGGCACCCGGCTGACCGCTGCCGGAGGCAACCACCACACCGGACGTACGCCCTTTGAGTGCATCTTCCAGACGGGTAATGGGGGCATTTTTTAGATCGCTGGATTGAATAGAGGAAATGGCGCCTGTAACAACACTTTTTTTCTGGACACCGTATCCAACAACCACCAGATCATTCAGGTTCGTGGAAATTTCCTGCAGAGTTACATTGATAACCTGCCGGCCGTCAACAGGAATTTCCTGCGTGGCAAATCCTGTGTAACTGAAGACAGCTATGCCATCCCTGGAAGCAAGTTTGAAGTTGCCATCGAGGTCAGTGACGGCCCCTGTGGAGGTTCCCTTAACAAAAACAGACACACCTGTCAGTGGCTGTCCTGCAGCATCCGTGACTTTTCCAGCAACCTGTGCGCTGACGCTCACTACCAGAGAGAGCAAAAAACTTAAGACAAGAAATCGTTTCATGTAATATTGATTGATCAGAATGGACTTGAGTTGGGAATTACGCCCGGGGTAAAAAACGGGGCAGGCGGAAACCGCCCGCCCCTTAATCACTAAAAACACTTTCTGTATTTTTTCAGTGCAAAAGGCGAATTAACGCACCAGTACCACTGACCAGGCAGCAGAGCCGTCTTTTGCCCCGGAAATGTCAACAGAGAGAGTAAGCGTCTCAACACCGCCAGCATTGAGGTAGCTGATTACCTCATAGCGGTTAGTTGTAGAGCCTCCGTTCGGCGGATTCGCACTGTTGGTGTTTTCTCCACCGTAGTATCCTTTATAGAATCCTACGAATGCAGCTCCTGTTGCGCCGTTGGTCAGTGTGATAACCGGACGTGAGCCGCCGACTCCCGGAGTGAATGTCCAGCTGTGAACACCTGAGCCGAATGCAGCACCGTTACCGCTGGCTGCAATCTGGGCGTCAGTCCAGCAACCGTTCGGAGATCCCATGTAACCGTCGTTGCGTGCGTAGCCGTTGGTCTTGTACTCATAAACACCACCTGCACCGAAGATGAACTCGTCGTCAGTCATGCAAGACCAGTCTTCAGCACCGGTAGAGCTTCCGTCGAGGAAGTTGGCCGGAACACCCCACCACGCGTTACTGCCCAAAGCGGGACCAACATAAACAGAGTTGGCGGAGTTGCGCACGCGCCATGCGCCACCAATGATATCACTGGCAGACACAGTACCGGAAGTAACCGTGAACTCTTGCTCAAATGAAGCAGAACCTGCATTGTTGGTAGCGGTCAGTTTCACCTTGTAAACACCGGCAGCAGCGTATGTGTGGGTCGGACTTGCCTCGGTGGAAGTTGCACCGTCACCGAACTCCCAGCTGTAGGAGTTGGCGTACTTCGACGTGTTGGTGAATCCGATGGTCAGGCCAGCTACATTTGACTCGAAAGCAGGTACCGGCTTCGGATCCGGGATAGCCGGCTCGTCGGCAGGATTGTCGTAGTGTACCAGCGTAATCTTCCAGTAAGCATCGTCGGAAGGATTGGTAGCGGCAAATTTGAAATCAGACTCGAGGATGAGCGTGTCAACAGGTCCATCTGTCAGCTTGATGATATCGAGCTTTACAGAGCTTTGCGGCACTTTCACTTCAAGATCAGTTGCGATTTTCACCAGGCCAATGAATGCGCCCAGACCCACCACTTCAAGAGTGGGCTTGTTGCCGTTAGTGAGTACGAAAGAGTGTGTAGCATCACCAAAAGCAGAGAGATCCTCACCGTTCGGGCCCTTCATATTGGCAGGAAGGGTGTACTGGCATACGTTGGCAGGTTCGAATACACCACCTTCAGCCCAGAAATCGCCGTTGGAATTGTAAATATACTTGCCATCACGGGTAAAAGTATATTCATCGTTCATCAGGCACGGACGAAGAGCGATTTCATCGTTATCACGACCCTGCGCCCACCATACCTGATCTTTTGCAATCGGACCAACCTCCAGCGGCCATCGGCCGGGAGCAGCCACACGCAGGAGTTTCCAGGTTTTGGAAACATCGCCGACCAGTTTGGTCAACTCTGCATCCGGATCAGAAATACCCACTGCCTGAGTAGAAACATCGGTATCACCTTCATCGTTGGTAGCAGTAAGAGTTACTGTGTAGTTACCTACAGCAGCGTAGGAGTGAACCGGATTGAGTTCGGAAGATGTAGAGCCATCACCAAAGTCCCAGGAAACGCTGGAGTAGTTCTGGGAAGCATTGGTGAACGTCACCTTTTTGAAATCAACGGCATCAACCGTGAAGGTGAAGCCCGAAATTACCTCCGGGGTCTTCTTCTTGCAACCAGCCACCCAGATTAATCCGAGCATCAGCAACGGCAGCGTTTTGAAAAGTGCTTTTTTCATAGTTTGAAAATGTAACCCCCGTTTTGTGGGAGTTGGGTAAAAGGTTAATAATGATTCTGAATTATAGATTCAGAAGACAAAGGTGGTGAAAGGGTTTCATGCTTTATTAAAAAGAAATACATTTTATCTACGACAAAAGAAAATTTCAACTACGTCAGTAGTACTACACTGATTTCACAAGTTGTTCATTTCCTTGATAATTTGACTACTTTTGCATAATTCTATGTTCACATGACCCGATACACAGTACCCGTATTTTTTTCACTCCTTTCCGCTTTTCTGCTCCACCCGGAAAATGCGGCAGCCCAGGGCGCCAATCTGGGAGTACCACCGGTAATGAACTTTTCCCGACAGGTTTTCAGGGCCGGCACGCAGATGTGGGATATCGCCCAGGGCAGTAACGGGGTGGTGTGGTTTGCCAATAACGATGGTCTGCTGGAATTCGACGGCACGCACTGGCGACTCTACAAAATTGCCAACGGCACCATCGTGCGATCTGTAAGGACCGGCAGGAATGGCGACATCTATGTGGGCGGACAAGGTGATTTCGGCTTTTTTTCTCCCGATAAATCAGGGCGTCTTGAATACCACTCTCTGTCCGACAAGCTGACCAACAGAAACTTCACTGATGTCTGGGACATTGAAGTGATTGATGACACCGTTTTTTTTCGCACCGATGAACAGGTGTTCGAATGGAAGAACAATCAACTGACGCCACTCCTGGCCGACAGGAAAACGCTGTTGTTCATGGGCAAATGGAACAACAAGCTGCTGCTGCAGGATGCCACATACACGCTCTTCACCCTCGAAAACGGCATGCTTTCGCCGGTCTCCGCGGGAAATGAAATCGGGGGACAAATATCTGCAGCACTGACCCTCAGCCCTGACCAGCTTCTGGTAACAACTATCAAAAACGGAATTTACTCCCTTTCATCCGGGAAAATTCAACCCTGGAACACCTCTAACGATGCTTTCCTGCGCGATAACAGAATTTTCTGCGCAACCCTGCTGCCCGACAACAATATCGCCCTCGGCACGTCCTTCAACGGACTGATTACGCTGGACAAACAACGCCGGATTTTCCATCATATCAATAAAAAGAACGGCCTGGGAAACAATACCGTACTCAGCCTCTTCTCCACACCATCGGGCAGTATCTGGCTGGGCCTTGACAACGGCGCCGCTTTCGCCGATCTCAACTCCGCTTTCGCCGCCATTTTCCCCGACGGCGAACTGCAGGGAACCGGCTACACGGCGGAAATTTTTAACGACAATATCTATTTCGGCACCAATACCGGGCTGTTCTCAACACCCTGGAGATCATACTACAGGCCGGAAGAAAAAATGGCATTCAAAAGGGTGAGCGGTGCAGACGGACAGGTCTGGAACCTGAATCTGCTCGACAACCAGCTGCTGATGGGCCATCACGAAGGCGCTTTCAGTATTGAAGGAACCAACGCAGGCAGACTGACCTCAACGCGCGGAATCTGGCGGTTTATCCCGCTGTCACCCGAACTGGCACTGGCAGGACACTATAACGGACTGGCCATCTTCAAAAAATCCGGAAACCGGTGGTCTTTTGATAAAATACTGACGGGCTTCACCGAAAGCAGCCGGATGCTCGCCAGGGACACTGACGGAACCATATGGATGGCGCACCCGTACAGAGGAATTTACCGGCTGACCGTTGATCCGGTACAAGGTATCTGCAGCGCCGATCATTTCGGACAAAAGCAGGGGCTTCCGTCTGACCTCGGAAATCATCTGTTCAAACTCGGCGAAAAAGTACTGTTCACAGGAGCCCGGGGCGTGTTTGAATTTGATGCAAATCAGCAGAAATTTGTAGCCAACGAAAAATTCAGCCAGCTTTTGGGCTATAATGTTCGCGTAAAATACCTGAACCAGGACAGGAACGGCAATATATGGTACGTAACAGAAAAAGAAACCGGCGTGCTGCTCATCCAGTCCGACGCACTGGAAAAGAAAATTCGGCGTATCCCGATTCCTGAACTCCACCAGAAGCTCACAGAGGGATTTCAGTTCGTTCTGCCGGTTGACTCCAGTAACGTTTTTGTAGCAACCAGTCAGGGATTTATTCACTTTAATCCGGATACCTACTGGTCAAAGGATACTGTCCTGCGCCTGGTACTCAACGAAGTCAGACTGAAAGTACCCAATGACAGTATTCTCTTCGGCGGATATGGCAGCGGATTAAACCATACAGAGCTTTCCTGTACACAAAACTCACTCAGTTTCTCTTTTTCCGCACCCGACTATCCGGGCGGAGAGTTCATATCCTATGCATTCTACCTCGAAGGAATTGAAAAAAACTGGTCCGAATGGATGAGCAAGCCGGATGCTACATTCAGCCACCTCAGGCCGGGGGATTATACATTTCACGTAAAAGCCCGCAATCAATACGGCGCTGAAAGCACACCCGTCTCGTTTTCTTTCACCATCCTGCCCCCCTGGTATGCCAGCGGCCTCGCCTACGCTTTTTACTTCATGATCCTGATGGGTATCATGGCCGGCATCGTTTACAGGCAACAAAGAAAATTCGAGGAGGAAAAGCTGAATCTGGAAAATCAGCACAGACTTGAATCTGAACAAAATGAACTGCGGGTACGACGTTCGGAGGAGGCCGTCCAGCAACTGCAAAACGAGAAACTCGAGGCCGAAGTTCATCACAAAACGCAGGAACTGGCTTCCGTAACCATGCATCTGGTCCAGAAAAATACCATCCTCATCAATATTCAGGAAGCATTGCGCAGACTCAAAAACAGGGCCAATGCTCCGGAGCTCGACAAGGAAATCGGACGTATCATCCGCATGATGGAACACGACTCGAGGGTGGATGAAGACTGGGAGCACTTCTCTCAAAACTTCGACAGAGTACACAGCGACTTCCTCAAGCGACTGGCCGAAAAACACGACCACCTGAGTCCAAACGACTACAGACTCTGCGCCTATCTCCGCATGAACCTCTCCACGAAGGAAATTGCATCCCTGATGAATATCTCCGTCAGGGGCGTGGAGGCCAGCCGGTACCGCCTGCGAAAACGCCTGAACCTGGAAACTGACACCAATCTGACTGATTATCTGCTGCGTTTCTGACCTGCACCCGCAGCATCCGAAATATGATTATGCAGATGCTCGCCAATTCAATAATTTTGGGCTTACAAATTCATAACGCATGACTACTGCCACAGAACTGATTCGCAAACGCCGCGCCATTTTTCCGAAAACCTACTTGCCGGGAAAACCGATAGATGCTTCCTTTATTCAGGAAATTCTCGAAAATGCCAATCACGCACCCACGCACAAGCGCACGGAACCATGGCGATTTCAGGTATTTCACTCCGAAGAAAGCCGGCAGGCGCTGGGCAATATGCTGTCCGGTTTTTTCCAAAAAAATACACCCGCTGAACTTTTTTCCGAAGAAAAAATGATCAAGGCTGGTGAAAATCCCCTGAAGGCAGGCGCCGTCATAGCCATCATCATGCAGCGCGACCCCGCCGAAGGGGTGCCGGAATGGGAGGAAATCGCCGCCGTAGCCATGGCCGTACAAAACATGTGGCTCACCTGCGCCGAGAAGGGTATTGGCGCTTACTGGAGTACCCCCAGGGCAGCGCTGGAGGCAGGTGAGTTCCTCGGACTGCAGCCCGGACAGCGATGCCTCGGACTTTTCTACATGGGCTGGCACGAAACGCCGGAACTCCCCGCCAAAAGAGGCGCTGCTGAAGATAAAATTATCTGGAAATGAATACACGCCAAATCCTCGAAACGGAACAAAAGGCCCTGGAAATCAATCTCGACGAGCATATTTACGGGGCTTTTGCGGAAATAGGGGCCGGACAGGAGGTAGCCAGATATTTCTTTCAGGTGGGCGCAGCGGCAGGCACAATCGCCAAGAGCATGAGTGCCTACGATAAAACGGTCAGCGATGAAATATACGGCGTTGAGGAAAAAGGAAAGGGCCGCTATGTGTGTGAGTCCCGCCTGTACCGCATGCTCGACCACGAGTACGCACTCATGGAAGACAGATTGCGCGCCGAACGACCCGACCAGAAGTTCTTCGCTTTCGCAGATACAGTTGCTGCCATCAACTACCAGAAGACCATCAAGGGTGATGGCTGGCTGGGATTGCGGTTTCAGCTCGACCCCAAAAGGGCTCCCAACGATGTGGTACTGCACGTCCGCCTGCTCGATAACGACAACCGCCTGCAACAACAGGCCATCGGTATTCTCGGCGTAAATCTGCTCTATGCCTGTTTCCGATATGCCACCGACCCCGAAACACTGCTCCTTGCGCTCATGGACAAACTGCGCGACCGGGTGCAAATTGATATGGTCCGGCTCGAAGGACCCGATTTCGACCACCTGGACAAAAGGCTGGTATGCCTCTGGGCAGTAGAAAACGGACTCTCCAACATCGCTATTTTCAACCCGGAAGGCCGTGCCGTTCATGCCGGTGAATTCCTGTATAAAAAGTCGGTGCTGATCGCCAGAGGCAGCTATCGCCCCCCGACGCTCGTACAACAGGATATGGTCCGCTGTGCCCACAATCAGTTTACCCGCGACGCCGACAACCCGTCAGATCAGGTGTTCTTTATGTCCGAAATAGCACTCGATAACCTGAGCGAGAACGGAATGCCCGACGAGCAGGACTTCCTCGACCGGGCAGATTTGCTGTGTGCACTGGGCCAGACGGTCATCGTATCCAACTTCAAACACCAAAAGGACCTGATTGCCTATTTCTCCGATTACAAGGTTCACCGCATCGGTGTGGCACTCGGCATCCGCAAACTGCATCAACTGGTTACCGATACCTGCCGGCAAAATCCGGGCAACCTGCTGGAAGCATTCGGGGAGGTTTTCCTGCGTAATGTACGATTTTACATCTATCCAGCTCTGCCAACCGATGAGGAACAGGCAGGCGAAAGCGGATATCTGAATGCCAACAGCCTGAAAACACCTCCGGGTATTCGTTTCCTCTATCAGTACCTGCTCGACAATGGCAATATCCGCGATATTGAAGGTTTCAACCCGGAAGTGCTGCACATACGCCACAAAGAGGTACTGTCCATGATACAAAACGGTCAGGAAGGCTGGGAAAATATGGTTCCGCCAGAAGTGGCAACGCTAATCAGGGAGAAAGGCTTCTTCCGTTCGTGAATTTTTGTACCTTGCTTCGTTAATCATCACAAATTATGTTCGAACGCCGTACCAGACAGGCTTTTCCTGTGAGAAATATCATACTGCTCGCCGTGGCTGTAGCCGCTCTCCTGCTCTTCATGCTCAAAAAAACCTCAAGCATACCAGAGCAGGAAATCAGGATCGCCAATCCTGAACCGGAGGAAAAACGGGACTCTGGATTGTTCCCCTTCGAAGAATATTACGCTGTCAGGCAGTACCCCGACTACGAGCCGGCTGTCAGTGCTTATGAGGCAGCCATGTATGAAGCAAGACTCTCCGCCGCAGCTGCCCGCCCGAGAGGCGGACTGGAAGGTATCACTGCGCCCTGGACAGTACAGGGGCCCGGCAATATCGGAGCCCGTATCAATACTATAGCCGTTGACCCCTCCGACAAAAACACCATCTATCTCGGATACTCCGGCGGTGGTGCCTGGAAAACAACCGATGGAGGTTTGTCCTGGAAACCGGTTTTCGACCAGAACGGATTCCTTGCCATAGGTCACATATACGTTGACCCGCTCAATCCGTCCCATGTATATATCGGAACTGGAGATCCCAACATCAGCGCCTATCCGTTCATCGGCAACGGGGTTTGGAAAAGTACTGACAAGGGCGAATCCTGGTCGCTGCTCGGCCTGACCAACCAGCGAATTGTATCCAAAATCATCGCCAACCCCGGTGGCTCACAAAAGCTGTACGCCGCCACCATGGGAATTCCATTCGAACGCAATAACCAGCGCGGACTGTATCTCTCGGCCAATGACGGCGCAGACTGGCAACAATCGCTGTTCGTATCCAGTCAGACTGGTATTATTGACATGGCGGTTTCTCCGGCCAATCCCAACGTAATCTATGCTGCTTCCTGGGACCGGATCCGCAGCAACAGGGAGAGTCTCGTATTCGGAGAGAACGCCAGGATCTGGAAAACCACCAACGGCGGACAAACATGGACACAACTCTCCGGTGGACTGCCCAACGGCCCGCAATGCCGTATCGGTCTGGCTATTGACCCCTCCAATGACCAGCATATCATCGCATCCTACTGCGGTACCAACCTGGATTTTCTCGGACTCTACGAGTCATTCAATGGCGGACAAACCTGGCAGTTCAATCCGTGTAACGGACTCGACTTCGGCTTTCAGGGCGGATTTGCATGGTACTTCGGCAAAGTCAGAATCAACCCATACAACCCGTCTGATATCTGGCTGCTCGGCGTGACGTCCTATCGCTCGCTCGACGGCGGACAAAACTGGTATCAGGCTGCCGGTTGGGCACAGGATATTCATGCAGACCACCACGATCTCGTATTTCTGAGCGAAAATGACATGTTGCTCGGTACCGATGGAGGCCTCTACCGAAGCACCGACGGCGGCTCCAACTGGTTCAGAGCCGAAAATATTCCAACCACGCAGTTCTATCGGGTGGCCTATAACCCGCATGTGCCCGACTGGTACTATGGAGGAGCGCAGGACAACGGAACGCTCGGCGGAAACGCCAGCCAGATTAATAACTGGTACCGGCTGTTCGGCGGCGACGGGTTTCAGGCCGTATTCCACCCGACAAACCCCAATATCTACTACTTTGAATACCAGAACGGCGCTATTAACGGCACGACCGATGGCAACTTTTTCGACGGTGCCACACAGGGCATTGAAGGCAGCGATCGCCGGCACTGGGATATGCAGTATATCATAAGCCGCCATAACCCCGACGTCATGTACACGGGTACTTACCGGCTCTACAAGGGCTATGGCCACCTGCCCAACTGGTCACCCGTCACGGATGATCTCACGGATGGCAACATTTATGGCGCCCGCTTCCATACAATAAGCACGCTCGACGAAAGCCCGATTGATCCAGCCCAGGTGATTGTAGGTACTACCGACGGAAATGTGTGGGTAATAAATCCAGATGCAGGTACCCGGACCAATGTAAGCGCAGGACTACCCGACAGGTATGTCTCCTCTGTAAAGGCATCCACCAGCGACCCAAACAGAATTTTCATCACCCAGACAGGCTATCGCGATAACGACTTCACACCCCATATATTCCGGTCTGACAACCTTGGGGCGTCCTGGACACCCATCGGTGGCAACCTGCCGCCCCTCGCTATCAACGATATGCAGATACTCCCTGGGCATCAGGACTCGGTTATCTTCGCAGCCACCGACGGCGGTGTCTATATCACGCAAAACGGTGGCCAGCAATGGGAACGCCTGGGATCCGGTATGCCCTTTGTTCCGGTGTATGACCTGGACATGAACCTATCCCGCAAAACGCTGATCGCAGGTACACATGCACGCAGTATCATGACCTACCCGCTCGACTCCCTGCGTATCGGAGAAAACTCTTCGACATTCAGTCCGGGCGGCATCGCGCCTCCCTCTTTGTCTGTCACCCCAAATCCTGCGTCGGAAAGTGCCACCCTCACACTGAGCAACCTGCTGTCCAAACAGGAGGCAGCCGTTTATATCGCCGATATGTCAGGCAATATAGTGTGGCGGGAGTTATTCTCCGGACACGGCGACCACCGCAAAAATATTGATGTAAACCAGTTGGCACCCGGTATTTACGTGGCCTGTGCCAGAATTAACGGCAAAGCCATACTGGTCAGAAAATTCGTGGTAACCCGATAAAACCAATATGGACAAACTACTGGAAAACGCCAGGGCGGCTGTCAGTCGAACAGCCTCATTTATCCGGACGGAAACCGGCAAAGTCAATTCCGGACAGATAGAAGAGAAATTTCTGAACGGCCTGGTCAGCTATGTTGACCGTACCGCAGAAGAAATGCTGGTGGAGCAACTCTCAAAGCTGCTGCCCGAATCCTCGTTCATCACCGAGGAGGAGACGGTTGCTCAGTCATCCGGCAGCGGGCTGAAGTGGATTATTGATCCGCTGGACGGAACCACCAATTTTCTGTACGGAGTACCGCACTTTTCAGTCAGTGTAGCTTTGCAGTCCGATAAAGAACTGATACTCGGTATTGTTCACCATGTGCCCGCCGATGAACAGTTTTATGCCATGAAGGACGGTGGGGCCTGGTGCAATGGTGAACGAATTCACACGAGCGCACGCGCGCACATGCGACAGGCGCTCATGAGTACAGGCTTCCCCTATCACAACTTCAGCCGCGCTGAAGGCTGGTTCGGCGCCCTCAGGCAGTTTATGGAACAGGGCAGGGGAGCCCGGCGGTATGGCTCGGCCGCGCTCGATCTGGCGTGGGTGGCCTGCGGCCGTTTTGATATTTTCTTTGAATACGGACTGAACAGCTGGGATGTGGCAGCCGGTGCCCTGCTGGTGCAGGAGGCCGGAGGAAAGGCCTGTGACTTCTCAGGTGGTAGTGATTTCATTGATAAAAAGGAAATACTGGCCACCAACAGCGGGGTATTTGAAGATGCCCTGAAAATTATCCGGGACAACTTCAAGGACTGTTAACCGTGCTTACCCTCTCCGACCTCAATGAACACGTACGGCGGGTGGTGGCTCTCAACTTCCCCCAACCGGTCTGGATAGCCGCCGAGATCGCTCAGCTGGGCGAATCAAGGGGACATTTTTACCTCACACTCGTTCAAAAGGAAGAAAACTCGCGCGATATACGCGCGCAGGCAGAAGCAGCCCTGTGGGCCGGCGAATTCAGAAATTTGTACAAAAAACTCGGTCAGACGCTGCATCAGGTGCTCCGCGAAGGCCTGTCGGTGAAAATGCAGGTGCGACCCGAATTCCACGAGCGATACGGCTTCAAACTGCATATCGTGGATATTGACCCGGCCTATACGCTGGGGCAACTCGATCTGCAGCGCCGCCAAACCATCGAAATGCTGCGAAGAGAAGGTTTGTTTGACCTGAACAGGGAACTGACTCTGCCACCTGTACTGCAGCGCATCGCACTCATCAGCTCGGAAACGGCAGCCGGTCGTCAGGATTTCCTGCGACAACTGGAAGACAACAGGTTCGGATATGCCTTCGAGGTAACTTCTTTCCAGGCGGCTGTTCAGGGCGCTTCTGCAGGACCCGAAATCAGTCAGGCCCTCAAAATAATTGGAAGCAACTTCGACCGCTTCGACTGTGCCGTGATTGTTCGCGGCGGCGGATCGAGGATGGACCTCTCCGCCTTCGACGAGCCGGAACTGTGCAGCGCAGCCGCCAAAACACCCGTACCAGTACTGGCCGGCATCGGACATGATGTGGATGAAACAGTACTTGATCTGGTAGCGCATCATTCGCTGAAAACGCCCACTGCCGTAGCCGAATTCATCGTGCAACACAACATGCTCTTTGAAACGGGGATCATCGAACTCACCGAATCGGTCAGGCAGCTCACCTCGGCTAAAATCAGGGAAGAACAGTTATTGCTGGAGCAAGTACTCTCGGCAGCCCGCTGGGGCGCCCGGCAGCTGTCGCGAAACGCAATGGCCCGACTGGATCTCAGTGAAAGCAGAATACCGGTACTGGCAGGTTATTTCCTGAAAAAACAGCTGCTAGCCCTCGATCAGGCCGATCACTACTGCCAGACACTGCACCCCGACAATATACTGCGCCGCGGATTCAGTATTACCACCTCCAATGGAATGATAGTAACCGACCCGGCCCGTCTCGGTCCGGGCGACCAGCTGGAAACCCGCGTCAAAAGCGGCATAATCCGCTCAAGGGTGGAATAATGCCTCCCCAAAAGTAAGCAGGTTATTATCCGGATCCAGCAGGGAAAACTCGCGCTGCCCCCAGGGCTTCGAGGCCAGTTGACCATTCGGATGAATAGCTACTCCCTTTTCCAGCAAACGCTCATAAAACAGGTCTATACCCGAAGTGCGGATATAGACCTGACCGTAATTCTGCGCGGGATCGAGTTCTCTGAACTCGAAGAAATGAATCTCTATCTGATCGAGAGCAACCATCAGATAGCCCTCGAAATCATCCCTTCCGACCACATGGAAACCGAGCTGATTCAGGTAGTAGTTCCTGGTAGCCGGTTTGTTACGCATGGGTAATTTGGGGTGAACAGCTGTTAGCACGGGCTTGGGGTGTGTCTGAAAAATGCTGGTGAGGTCGAAAACAGCAGATTTTTAGTTCTGGACAAAGGTGATTTTGAGGGTAAGCCGGGGTATAGTGCCCGAAAAAGACCTGCCGGACAGGTTCCAAAAGATGTGTTTTCGGGCCGGCACGTATTTTTAAGACACACCCTAGTCCAGTGTTTCTGCCGACCCGAAATAATTGCCCGAGTTCTCCTCTTTGGGATTGGGTCCATAAATATTGTCACCCGGCTCACTGTCGGTTACAAGTAACACCAGAAGCCAGATAAAACCCACCAGTGGAATAAGCGCTATCAGGTACATCCAGCCACTTTTTCCTACATCATGCAGGCGTCTGACGGAAACCGAGAGATTGGGAATAAGGGTTGCAAGCACATAAATAAAGTAAAGGATTGCTCCAGTTCCAATTAATCCGTCAATAACCAATGCCAGTATGGCAAAAATCAGGTTAAACAGCGTAAACATCCAGTACTCCTTCCGCCGTGCCCGTCCTTCAAAATCAGCATACTGCCTGAGTGCCTTAAGATACCATTCCATAATTGTTCGTTTTGTTTTAGGTGAAATCATGTTGAATCGGGCAAATTTAGCCACGAATTATTCCTGTGCAAGGCGTTTTTAAAAAAAAACTTCAACCCAGGGGCGAACAGTCAGGTATGAGGCAGGCTAGTAAGCTACTTTCAGCATAATTTTGCCAGCCGCAACTGATTTTCTTGAAAATCGAACGAATACATACCTGTACAGGCCACCGTGCCTCCGTTTACGCGCTCGCACCCGGGCGCGACTCCCGGCATTTCCTCAGCGCCGGCGGAGACGGCTGGATTGTGGAATGGAATCTCGACAACCCGGAAACCGGTCTGCTGTTGGCCAGTACTGAATCGAATATTTTCTCGTTATGCGTTCTGCCCGACTCGCAGCTGGCTGCGGGAAACATGAATGGCGGATTGCACTGGATCAATCTGCGCGAACCAGTAAAAGCCAGGCTGGTCCAATCGCACAAAAAAGGAATATTCGACCTCAAACTCATCGGCAACAGGCTGCTCAGCGCCGGGGGAGATGGCATACTCACTGTCTGGAACACGAAAACACAACTGCCGGAGGCAAGTGTGCAATTGTCAGCAGCAGCGCTCAGATGTATTGCACATGCACCGGAAAGGGACGAGCTGGCCATCGGAAGCAGCGATAACCGCATCATTTTCCTGAACGCATCCTCTTTGGCAGTAACTGGTGAAATCCGCGACGCTCATACCAATTCTGTCTTCTCTCTGGCTTATGCACCCGGCGGGAAAACACTGCTCAGCGGAAGCCGCGACGCGTTTTTGCGCATTCATTCGTTATCTGATAAAGGAACCTGGATGCGCGACCTACGTTCTCCAGACCTGGCAGCGCATCTGTTCACTATCAACCATATCGTTTTTTCACCTGATGCCGAACTGTTCGCAACTGCCAGCCGCGACAAAACAATCAGACTGTGGGATTTTCAGACAGGGGAATTGCTGAAAGTAACAGACGTCATCCGGCACGGAGGGCATGTCAATTCGGTCAACAGACTGTTGTGGACAAAGGATGCTCTGCTGTCGGCCAGCGACGACCGCACCGTCACCATCTGGAAGGTTTACTGACACGGGAGTTGGAATAAACAGTTTAATCATCACCAGTCCTTGAATGAGGGAATAATGAACAGTCAGTGGTATAAATTCATCAAAACGCCGGGCGACCTGATGTTCTGGAGCGCCTGTCTGCTGCTCGGCAGTATGCCCACGTCACCCTTCCTGCTCTCGGTTGGCATGTGGGGGCTGGCCGCCGCGGCCCTGTGGAATATCGCCGATAATCTGCCCGACAAGCCGCGGTTTTCGTCTTTGCTGACCTGGATACGTGCACTCGCTGTTTCCTTCCGCAACCTGTACCGACAAAAACCGCTGCTGCTTGTTTCTCTGCTCTTACTGGCCCCCGCACTGAGTTTGCTCTGGAGCGACGACTGGGGCTACTGGCTCCGGGTAACCCGGGTACGACTTCCGTTTCTGGTACTCCCGCTGACGTTCGCCAGCCTGCCCGAACTGCCCGAGCGCAGGTACAAGTTGGCGCTGTACATACTGGTATGGTTCATGGTGCTGTTGTGCATCGGAGCAGGAGTCAACTTTATGTTGCACTACGATGAAATTCTGACAGGACTGGGACGCGGACAGCCAGTACCCGTACCCCGGCAGCATGTCAGGTTCAGCCTGATTCTGGCCACCACCATCATGGCAGGAGGATGGCTCTGGAAAGACCGGTTCACCGTGAAATACCACTGGGAAAGAGGTCTGCTGGGCGGTGCTGTCATTTTCCTGTTTTTGTTTATCCACGTGCTGTCTGTACGCGGCGGACTGGCGGTACTGTACGCAGCGCTACTGTTTACCATAGTTTGGTATGTAGTCAGGACGCGGCGCTGGGTCGCAGGTATTTCTGCTGTAGCACTCATGGCTGCCGGCCTGTGGATAGCTATTGAAAATGTACCCAGCCTGCGTATGCGCGTTGCGTACATGCGCTACGACTGGCTTCAGTACAAGTCAGACAGCGGAGCATCCTACTCCGATTCGGAGCGCTGGGTTTCTCTCAAAACAGGCTGGAAAATATGGGAGGAACACCCGGCACTGGGTGTCGGAGCCGGTGATCTGCAACAGGAGGTCCGACGGGTTACTACAGAGGTATTTCCGGACTATGCGGCCACCCCGCTTCTGCCGCACAACCAGTGGATACATATCCTTGCCAGCACAGGAATCCTCGGACTATTGCTGAGTATCCCCGGTTTTTTCGCGCTGTTTGTGCATAAAGAGAACAGATCAAACTACCTGCTCCTCACATTCTACGCAATGGCGTTCCTCACGTTCCTCATAGAATGTACCATAGAAAATGCCATTGGTGTAGCCTGGTTCCTGTTTTTCCCCCTCTGGTTTTCGGGTATTGGTACAAAACAAAAGCGCTGAAGCGCGGTTTCCCGCACTTCAGCGCGTAATTTGTTCAGCTTGTAACAAGGGGACTCGCTGACTCCGGAGCGAAGGGAGCCCTTTGCCCCGCTCGTTCACTTTATCGCTGAACTACCAGTTTGCGTGTTTTGACGGTCTCCCCGTTGCGTACCTGTACAAAGTAAACGCCGTTTGGCAGACTGTTAACGTCAAAATTCATCTGATTGTCACCTTTGCTCATGCGGGCATTCTGCTGCAGAGCAATCTTGCCGGCAGGATCCATCACAGACACCTGAACATCCGCTTCATTTTCCATGGGTACTTCCACTGTTACCAGACTGAATGCCGGGTTCGGGAAAATACCGAATCCTGCATTTTCAAACACTACCGGCAACTCCAGTATTTCCTCCGGACCATCCGTTGTACCATCGGTACGATAGGGAGAAGCGCTGCGGCGCACAATAAACGTGTAGCACTGAGATCCGCTGAAAGCCCCGTTGTAACCGTAAATCTGTGCAAAATAGGCCGTAGAAACAGTACCGTTATTGTAAACGATAATTTCGTCAACTGTTCCCAGATTTTCTGAAACTGCAACAAGCGTATTGTTTCTGAATAATTTCAGATCATAGTCAAAGGGCAGGGTAGTCAGTTCCAGCTTGAAGTGCTTCTGTGTTGCAGTATTACCGAACTTGTACCAGTCCACATCCGTTGCCGTCTTGATC
>CAIYFY010000511.1 GCA_903925535.1 uncultured Bacteroidota bacterium
AGGTTGACAGCGACACCCAATCCGGCAACTGACCAGATACTATTCAGCTGGGACGCCGGATTCAGTCCAGGGGAATGGTACGTGACCGACATCAGTGGGAGACGGGTATCGGGAGGACAAATCGGGCAAGAGGGCAGCATGCAGTTGACAGTAAAAAGCTGGAAACCGGGAGTTTATATGGCTGTTTTCAAAAGTGAAAGCAACATGGCGCGAGCGGTTTTTGTGAAAGAATAACAATCATTTGAGGCAATTCAACAGGTCAATCTGATGTGTATTCAGGTTACCCCTGGATTGTATTGCCTGAAAAAAACTCATCACTGGACAGTTTCGGTGATACATTTTGAACAGCATTTCTTCAACATTTAAATTTATCAAGTCATGAAACGTTCTTACCAATTATTGATGTTGGGTTTCACATGGCTGTTTGTACTGTCGGCGCAGGCTCAACTGCCCGTTGCGTACTACTCGTTCTCTGGCGGTGCCCAGGATCTGAACGGCAACCACGCTTCCATTCACGGAGCCCAACTAACGGCCGACCGGTTTGGTCAGGCCAACAGTGCGTTCTTTCTGGACGGCCAGCAGGCTTTCCTCGAGGCGCCTAATTCTTCTGCCCTCAACTCTGACTATGCCACGGTAGCCTTCTGGGCGAAACCGGCCTCTATTCCCGGTCAGGGTGAGGTGTATCTGATTTCTTTCGGTGGCTGGCAGGAGCGCTACAAGATTTCACTGCCGGCGCATGGAAAATGTATCTGGACCACCAACAACTCTTCTGGTATCTCCGACATGGATGCAGGTGCCGGAAATGAACTCACGGCAGGTGTCTGGAAGCACCTGACCTTCGTTCACGATGGTACCAAAGACAGGATTTATGTGAATGGTGTGAAGGTGGCCGAAAAGAACGTGAGCGGAACCCTCAATTCCACGACCAAACCACTGGGAATCGGCTTTGATGCCGTGGATCGCGGCAATTTCTTCCACGGCGCCATTGACGAGGTGGCAATCTTTGATGTTGCCCTGAATGATGTGCAAATTGCTGCTGCCTATGCGCTGCAGAGCACTCCGCCCACAGTTCCTCCGGGTGTTGTGGCTTCCTACAGTTTCTCAGGCAACACGCTCGACGGCAGTGCACTGGCCAACCACGCACAGGCTGAAAATGTACGCGCAACCACCGACCGCTTCGGCTTCGGCAACTCCGCCTACTACTTCAACGGAACAAACGCGGGCGTAACTGCCGCAAACTCTTCACCGCTGAACTCAGCCAATACCACTATCAGCTTCTGGGTGAAGCCCAACACATTCCCGGGTAGCGGCGAAGCTTTTATTCTGTCCAACGGCGGCTGGCAGGAGCGCTGGAAAATTTCACTGCCTTCTCACGGAAAACCGGTATTCACGACCCATCCGGGCTTCTGCTGCTCCGACATGGATTCCGGCACACCGCTCACCCTCGACGCGTGGACACACGTCGTGATGGTACATGATGGTACCCAGGATGTCATCTACTTCAACGGCGTACAGGTGAATGCCAAAAACGTGAGCGGCGCACTCGATGCCACCGTTCATCCGCTGGGTATCGGTTACGACCCCATTGACAACGCCAACTTCTTCGATGGCGCTGTGGACGAGGTACAGATTTACAACTACGGATTCTCGGCCGCTGAAGTGGCAGCCCTCTACGCTCAGCAGAGCGCCTTCCCGGGTACTCCCGGCGATGTGGTGGCAGCCTACAGCATGAACGGAAACGGAGAAGACGACTCCCAGTATGGCAATGATGCCAGTGCAGCGGGTGCAACAGCCACTGCCGACCGATTCAACCTGGCCAACAACGCACTTGAACTCGATGGAACAAGCGGAATAGTGGCTGAAAATTCTCCCGCTCTCCAGTCAGACTACCTCACGGTGGCATTCTGGATCAAACCAACCGAATTCCCCGGCAGCGGCGAGGTATATCTGATTTCCAACGGCGGCTGGCAGGAGCGCTTCAAGATCTCCATGCCCTCCCACGGCAAACCGGTGTTCACTACGCACTCCAACGGACAGTGCTGCTCCGACATGGACTCCGGCACACCGCTCACACTGAACGCATGGACACACGTAACCATGGTTCACGATGGTACGCAGGACATTATCTACTTCAACGGTAACCCGGTGAATCAGAAAAACGTATCCGGTGCACTCGACAAAACACAGTACCCGCTGGGTATCGGCTACGACCCGATTGATAATGGCAGCTACTTCAAAGGTGCACTCGATGAAGTGATTGTAGTTAACCGCGCACTGTCTGCAGCTGAAATCGCGGCCCTGTTTGCTCTGCAGAGCCAGCAGCCCTCCGCACCAACTGCGCTGATTGCCGACTATCCTTTCAGCGGAAATGCACTCGATCGTACTGTTTTTGAAAACCACGCACAGGTTATCGGCGCACAGCTGGCCGACGACCGTTTCGGAAAGAAAAACCAGGCGTATGAAACTGGTCAGGGCAAATCGCTCGTAGCAGCCAATTCCCCGCAGCAAAATTCAGCCAACACAACAATCAGCTTCTGGATCAAGCCGAATTCACTCCCCGGTTCAGGCGAGGTATATGTACTATCCAACGGCGGCTGGCAGGAGCGCTGGAAGATTTCTCTCCCGTCGCACGGCAAGCCCGTGTTCACCACCCACCCGGGCTTCTGCTGCTCGGATATGGACTCCGGTACACCGCTCACGGTGGGTGCATGGACGCACGTAGCCATGGTTCACGACGGAAGCAAGGATATCATCTACTTTAACGGTTCAAAAGTAAACGAGAAGAATGTAAGTGGCGCACTGGATGCCACCACCAAACCACTCGGTATCGGCTTCGACCCGATTGACAACAATTACTTCTTCGATGGAAGTCTAGACGAGGTGCAGATCTACAATGCGGCTCTTTCCGATGCAGAAATCGCAGCGCTGTATGCTGCACAGTCAACACCGGTGGCCGGCGGCGACGCAACTGCTCCGTCTTCACCGCTGAACCTCAGCGCCGATGTACTTTACACGAACGTGACGCTCTCCTGGCTGGCCTCTACCGATAACGTGGGTGTTGCAGGATATAACGTATATCAGAACGGAGCCAAGATAGCTACCACAGGCGCTACCTCCATCGCCCTGTCCGGACTGCCACAGCTTACTACCTTCAGCTTCGGCGTGAGTGCTGTGGACGCAGCCGGTAACGAATCTGCTGTGAGCTACCTGAGCGTGACTACGGGAGAAGAAGAAACACCTGACGTTACACCGCCGACAGCACCGGGCAACCTGACTGCTTCCGTGGGCGCCAATTCCGCACTGCTCTCCTGGGAACCATCCACCGACGACCGCGGCGTGAAGGGCTACGTGGTGTTCCTCGATGGTACGTTTGTGGATTCACTGCCCGCTACCCAGACATCCATTTTCATTGGCGGACTTGATGCCGAAACACCTTACACCCTCGAAGTGTATGCCTTCGATAACGCGGGTAACAATTCTGAAATTGCCGCACTGGACATCACAACTGATGAAGAAATTGACACAGGTGAAACAGGCCTGGTAGCGCACTATCCGTTTGAAGGAAATGCCAACGATGCCACACCTTACCTGAACCACGGCGTGCCGGGCGGCGATGTATCCTATATCAATGCCAACCACCCGAATGGAGGTGCACTTGCGGTCAAATTCGACGGACAAGCGGATTCTATCCTTGCTCCGAATGCTGTTCAACTTATCTCGGACTACACCACTGTGGCTTTCTGGATTCGCGTTGACGGACAAAATCCTGCCGATCCGGAGTCGTACATCCTCGACTTCGGACACTGGGACCAGCGCTGGAAAATTTCACTCCCGCAACACAAGAAAATCGTCTGGACAACCAACAGCAACAACACACAGTTCCCGGTATTCATCAGCGATATGGACTCGGGCGACGGTAACGAGATGGTACCAGGCTTCTGGTGGCATGTGGTTATGACACACGATGGCGTGAACGACAAGATTTATGTAAACGGTCAGCTGGCCAACACCAAACCTGCTGCCGGAAAACTGAACTCCACCGGTCGCCCGCTCGGTATGGGTGGCAACCCGATCGAGGGTGGACAGTACTTCAACGGAGCGCTCGACGAGCTGAAGATTTACAACAAGGCCCTCACCGGCGGAGAGGCGCAACATCTGTTTAACACGGGCACATCGGGTACACAGGACGCCAATGCTGCCCTGCTGAACACCCTGATACAGGATGTTTTCCCGAATCCGGCTACCGATGTGATGTGGGTGAAACACTCCTTCGACAACAGTCAGCCGCTGCTGCTCCGTGTATTCGATGAGCAGGGACGCCAGATAGACGCTATCCGTTACGACAGCCATGAAATTCCGGACGGAGTGTTCTCTGTGAAAACAGGAACATATCCGGCGGGCAAATACTACCTGAACTTCGTACTCGGTGAATACAGCATCGGTTCCGTCAAGTTCCAGAAGCAATAAGTTCTTAATCAATACCGGATTTCGGAGGGGCTGAATTGCCGGCCCCTCCGAACCCGGGTTGAAATTCAGACTGTTTTTCGCCCGAAAAACCCGTCTGGTGTCCTTCATACAATCTTTCACTAATTTTGGGTACGAGCGGAAATTCAGCCTGAATTCCACCGTAATCCGAACATTTCTTTTCTGTGAAATCAATCAACAAGATGGCAGAGCGTTTTCCACAGAACCCGATCATCAGAACCAGGGACGTCCGGCCAAGCCGCCCCGAGTTTATCGTTGAGTGCGTACTCAATCCGGGCGTGTTCAGGTTCATGAACAAAACCTGGCTTATCCTCCGCGTAGCAGAACGCCCCAGACAGCGCGACGGATTTATTTCCTTCCCCGTAATGAACGGCGACGGGAAGTTCCATATTTACGAATTTCCCAAGACAGATCCGAACCTCGACCTGAGCGACCCGCGTGCAGTGAGATACAAGGATAAATGGTATCTCACCACACTCTCGCACCTAAGGCTGGTCTGCAGCGATGACGGGATTCATTTCTATGAACCGGAAGATTTCCCGACCGAGATATTCGGCTCCGGACGTCTGGAATCGTTTGGTATTGAAGATTGCCGCGTTACGGAGATTGACGGTGTTTACTGCCTGACTTTCACACAAGTGTCGGAAAACGGCGTCGGTGTGGGTCTCATGCGTACCACAGACTGGGTCAATTTCCATCACGATGGCATGATTATTCCACCACACAACAAGGATTGTGCTATTTTTACTGAAAAAATCGGCGGTCAGTACTACTGTTTGCATCGACCCTCCGGTGTGGATCTGGGCGGAAACTACATCTGGGTTGCCAGCTCGGCGGATCTTATCCACTGGGGCAATCACAAGTGTATCCTGCATACGCGTCCGGGAATGTGGGATTGTGCCCGCGTGGGTGCGGGAGCGGCACCAATAAAAACCGGTGAAGGCTGGCTGGAGATTTACCATGGCGCCGATTTCAACAACAGATACTGCCTGGGGGCGGTACTGCTCGATCTTGATGATCCGTCGAAGGTGTTGGCCCGCTCGGTAGAGCCTCTCCTGGAGCCCGATGCTCCCTACGAAAAAACCGGTTTTTTTGGCAATGTCGTGTTCACCAACGGTCATCTGGTGGAAGGGGACACGGTAACCATGTACTACGGTGCGTCAGATGAGGTCATCTGCGGTGCCAGATTCTCCATTCAGGAAATTTTGAAAAGTATCTCATCATGTTCAGTAAACTCAGAGAAGAGCTGACGTTCTTCCGCTCGCAACCGCTCGGGATGCGCATGCTCCTGCTCACCAACCTGATCTACGGTCTGGTAGTGCCAATCATTGAGCTCTTCATCGGAGCCTATATCATGCGCAACTCCAGCGATTTGTCGCTGGTGGTGATTTTTCAGCTCGCACTCTATACCGGTATCCCGATTACGTTCGGTATTAACGGCTGGCTGCTCAATCACATGCCTATTGCCCGCCTGTACTCATTCGGGATGCTCCTGAGCGGTATTTCCATGACGGCCATGATGTCGCTCCCCGAGCTCGATACGGTGGGAGTATTCCTGGCGGGCCTGATTATGGGTCTGTCGTACGGTTTCTTCTGGGCAAACCGCGATTTTCTGGCGCTCAATACTACCAACGACAATAACCGGAACTATTACTACGGTATCGAGACATTTTTCTACACCACCACGGGTATTGTAGTGCCTCTCATGGCCGGAGCCTTCATTGCCACCACCGAGCGGGGCGTCTGGCTCGATGGTAATGTGAATCTGGCATATTATACGCTTACCGCAACCGTCTTCACACTGGCTATCTTCGCTTCCATGCTTGTTCATCGCGGCGAATTTAAAAACCCCCGAAAAGCACCTTTTGTATTTTTCTCCTTCGACAAGTTGTGGAACCAGATGCTGGGCCTTGCTGCGCTGAAGGGCGTGGCACAGGGATATATCGTAACGGCACCTACCATGCTGATTATGACGCACATTGGAAAGGAGGGCTCACTTGGTCTCATTCAGGGTGTTGCGGCGGCACTTTCAGCCGTCCTGCTCTATGTGCTGGGTCGTATGACTGCACCGGAACACCGCCTGAGGATATACCTGATAGCCTGCTCGCTGTTTGTGATTGGTGCCCTCGCCAACGCAGGTATGTACTCCGCAACCGGAGTGCTGATTTTTATGGTTTGTCTGCTGTTCGCTCGTCCGCTGCTCGATATCGCCTATTTCCCCACTCAACTGAAAGTGATTGATGTTGTGGCTGAAAAAGAGGGCAGAAACGAATTTGCCTATATCTTTAACCATGAATTCGGATTGTACGCCGGTCGCCTGTTTGGCTGCGGACTGTTCATCCTGCTCGCCCGTTATGTGAGCGATTACGTAGCACTGCGCTACGCCCTGCTGGTCATTTCAGTCGTGCACTTTTTCGGCTGGTTCATGATGAAGCGTATTATTGGTATTATGGATAACAACAAAACTTTGTCATGAATCGTTCCGCTCTTGTTATATTCCTCCTGTCTGTCTGTACGGCATTAACAGCACAGTCTGTACAGCCTGTCGTGCAGACAGCTGTGCCCAGAATTGAAAAAATGCCCTCCCTGCCGCAACCGTGGCGGCTCCGCGACTGGAAAAAGACGGCGCTGGAATTCGATCGCACAGCCTTCGATTACCGCGCCACCGGAAAATATTTTCCGCTGATATGGGACGATCCGGCCCGCAGAAACGGCTTTGATTCACCCA
>CAIYFY010000512.1 GCA_903925535.1 uncultured Bacteroidota bacterium
ACCGATGCCGCGCAGGGTGATCCTGAAAGTGGCATGAATGACGCACCTGCACCGGTCGGTGAGGAGTCGCCTGCTGCAACACCGTCAGTAACACCCCCGTCTGTCACCCCGGATGCCACACAGAGCAACAAGCCTGTGCCAAACAGCAATCCGACGCTTACAACCGACGATGCCGATGCCCCCAATACCGGCGTTACCAAACCTGAAACAAAAAAGCCCGCCAAAACAACCACAACACCCACAAATCCTGTCAATACCAATACAACGCCCGCTCCCGAGACAAAAAAAACTGTGACGAATCCGTTCGGAAAGAATGGAACCGGCGCTGGTGCCGGCGGCGGTGGAAAGCCCGGAAACGGCGGTATCCCCGGCGGAACCGGAAATAACCCGTTCGGAAAAGATAATGGTTACGGAGGCGGTACAGGGGGCGGACAGGGAACCGGTTCGGGCACCTCCATCGGTGGTGGCATCGGAAACAGGACCGTTATCAAAAAGGGCAAAGTGGACGGACAACTCACCGGTGAAGGTAACGTGGTGGTCAGTGTCTGCGTCAACTCGGATGGTAACGTAGTGGAAGCAAAGCGTCAGGCGAGTGGCTCAACTACGACTGATCCAACGCTGATCAGCAAGGCTGTCAATGCAGCCAAAGGCTACAAGTTCGAAAGTTCGGATCAGGACAGGGCCTGCGGAACGATTACCTTCTATTTCAGATACGGGGGTAGTTCGAACTGACAACGCGACTGTTTCCGGATTTTTTGCCAGTGACCAAAAAAATCCGGCTATCTTTTAAAAAAACCTGAGGCGCCTGATCACGGATTTTTCCTGGTCAGGCGCTTTTTGTCTTCTGATACAATGAAAGTGTCGGGTATGAAAATCCGGGTAGTGGCTATTTCCAGACACTTGCCGCCATCCTTTTTCTTCACAGGCTTGCGTTCGGTGTGTTTGGTATAAATCCGGATTTCTTTCGGGTGCGGATCGGCAGTTGAGTCTGTGGTCAGGTCATAACGGCCCTCTTTAATCAGAAAATTGAGGATTTCCTTGGAAGCATCCCATATCTGAACGTTGGTTTCCACCAGCAAGTTACTGCCAGCCCACGTTTTGATTTCATATTCTCCCTTGATCTCAAGATTGATTACACGGGCCGAGTCCACCTCGAATGTCTGGTAGGTGGTGCGTTCCATCTGGGCATTTGCCGTGAAGGAGAACATGGCCATTGCGGCAGTGAACAGTATTTTTCTCATCCGTTGTGATTGTTGCCTTGCCCCGGATGATTCCGGGAGTGAATCCGCAGAGCAGCGGTCAGGCTGCAAAAGTAAATAACGCCGTACTCACTTTCGTAGTGCTTGAGTGTTGCTTTCAATACAGGGAAATATCCCGGTCATGTTCTTCCGACCTGAGTATGTCTATTTCATACTGATATAACACGGCAACTTGCGCCGGATACGTACCTTGGTGCCAAAATTTATACTATGCGCCGGATTCTTTCTCTGCTTTTCCTGTTTACGCTCACCCTCAGCGCGCACGCGCAACATCACAAAAAAAAGAATGCCGGCAATATGGCTGCTCCCGGTACCGCCGGACTGCAGAGCGGTCCCATGATTGGCTACGTGGATATGTTCGAGGCACTGGTGTGGGTACAAACCAAAGGAAATGCAACCGTTCATATTGAATACTGGGAGCAGGACAAGCCTGAAACGAGGTATAAAACAGACCCGGTAAAGGCCATGAAGCCCGCTTTTACGGCCAAATGTGTAGCCAACAAGACCCAGCCCGGCAAAAGCTACAACTATGAGGTTTATATCAACAAAAAGAAAGTGGAACTGAATTATCCGACCACCTTCAAAACCCAGACCCAGTGGCAATGGCGCACCGATCCGCCCCCCTTTTCTTTCGTGGCTGGCAGCTGCTTTTTCATCAATGAGGCAGAATACGACCGCCCCAAGCCCTACGGATCCAACTATCAGATTTGTACCAAAATATACGAAAAAAAGCCTGATTTCATGATCTGGCTGGGCGATAATGCCTACTACCGCGAACCCGACTGGTTCACACAGACGGGCATGGTACACCGCTTTACACACACACGCTCACTCCCCGAGCTGCAACCGCTGCTTGCCTCCACAGCGCATTATGCTATCTGGGACGACCACGATTACGGTCCCGACAACTCGGATGCCACCTGGATCAACAAGGAAACTGCCTGGCAAACCTTCCGGCAGTTCTGGGGTAATCCGACCTTTGGTGTTGACGGTAACAAGGGATGCACCACCATGTTTTCCTGGAATGATGCCGATTTTTTTCTGCTCGACAATCGTTATTTCCGAACACCCAACAACTGCAAAACCTGCGAGCGCACCGCTATCGGACATGAACAGATGGAGTGGCTGATCGGCTCGCTGTCTGCCAGCAAGGCGCAGTTCAAGTTCGTTGCTATCGGCGGACAGGTGCTCTCCACCGATAACCACA
Organism: uncultured Bacteroidota bacterium; assembly: GCA_903925535.1. Taxonomy (GTDB): domain Bacteria; phylum Bacteroidota; class Bacteroidia; order Chitinophagales; family Saprospiraceae; genus M3007. Next base: position 2,467 of record CAIYFY010000512.1, read on the forward strand.
GCGAAACAGCATTCTACGACTTCCCGCAGGAACGGGAAGAACTTCTGCGTCGCATAGAAGAAGAAGGTATCAAAGGGGTAGTTTTTCTGACCGGCGACCGCCACTTCACCGAACTGAGCTCCTATCAGAACAAAGCCGGAAACCGGGTGTATGACCTGACTTCATCCTCACTGACTGCCGGCGCATTCAAAGACGCACTGAATAAAACATCCAATGACAACCGGGTGCCGGGTACCGTCGTTCCGGAGAATAATTTCTGTCTCCTGAGTATGAGCGGCCCCTTCCGCGCGCGTACGCTGACGATTACCTGCTATAACGCACAGGGTGCAGAGATGTGGACAAAAGCGATTCAGCCGGACTACAGCTGGAAGTAGTCAGTTCAGCTTGAATGGTGTGTACATCCTGAACTCGGGAACAGGAATATAAAACAGGGAGTCCTCGTCGTGCGAGCGCATCTGGTAGCGGCCTTTCATCTTGCCCATGTCGGTGTTAAGATCGCAATAGGACGCATACTGGTGCGATTCACCCGGCTTCAGAATCGGTTGCATCCCCACTACGCCCTCACCCTCCACCTCCCGGATAACACCGTTGGCATCAAAAATAAGCCAGTGACGGCGCATCAGCTGCACCGTCTGGTTGCTGCCGTTGAAAATGGTGATATAGTAACCGAAAATGAAGCGGCTCATTCTCGGCGCCGACAGGCCGGGCAGATATCGGCTTTCAACCGTGATGGTAATACTGTTTGTAGTCAGCGTATTCATCGGACATAGTTAACCGCATACAGGCGGGTTTGGTTGAACAAACCTGCCGATTTTGCCGATATAAATGTAGTTAATCGAGGAGTTGCGCCTTTTTTGCACAAAAACACTGAAATGCTGTTTTATTTGCAATAAAAATTTTCAGGAATGACAAGAAATATACTCGCGAAGTTCTTTTTGATGCTGGCTGTATGCTGTGTGACCGAAATGGCAGTCGCACAGAACAACCCCGCCAGGTCTGACAGTACAAAGGTAAATCCCAAACCGGCATCAGCTGCGGCTGACAGCACCGGCAAGGAAAAAAAGAAGGGTCCCAAGCCTTACACAGATATTATTACCGCCAAGGCTGTCAGCTCGAAGGGTATGGTCTGGATTCACAAAATCGAGGACAAGTACTTCATGGAAATACCTGATTCTGTGTTCGGACGTGAAATGATGGCTATCACCCGACTGGCCAAGGTGCCTACCGGTGCCGGTTACGGGGGTGAAGAGGCGAATGAACAGGTCATCCGCTTTGAGCGAGGGCCTTCCGACAAGGTTTTTATCCGCGCCGTGGATTATCTGAATGTCAGTGCTGATACTTCCCAGCCAATTTACAAGGCCGTCAGAAATTCCAATGTAGATCCGATCGTGGCCGCTTTTGACATCAAATCAATCAGGAAAGACACCTCTGTAGTGATTGAGGTGACTGATTTTTTCAAGGAGGCAAATCAGGTTTTTTCTATCCCCCCCAGATCCAAACAACAGTACAAACTGACTGAGCTGCAGAAAGACCGCAGCTATATCTCGAGTATCCGGGCCTACCCCATCAACCTGGAGATCAGAAGCGTAAAAACATTCAATGTTTCTCCGCCTTCACTGAAAAGAGATCCGTCCGATCCTCCGGGATTGCCGGGTGGTATTGCCGCGGGTGCTGTCACCTTCGAGCTCAACACGTCTATCATCATGCTTCCGAAAGTGCCGATGCGCAAGCGACTGTTCGACCCGCGCGTCGGGTTTTTTGCTACCGGGTACACGGTTTACACCGATGACTCACAAAAGGCAGAAGATGAAACAATCGCCGTGCGCTGGAGACTGGAGCCCAAAAATGAGGCAGATGCCAAGAAACAGCAGCAGGGTCAGCTGATTGAGCCGGCAAAACCCATTGTATATTACATTGATCCGGCCACTCCTGTAAAATGGCGTCAATACCTGAAGCAGGGTGTGGAAGACTGGAAACCGGCATTCGAGCAGGCCGGCTGGAAAAATGCCATCATTGCCCGCGACTGGCCCGAGAACGACACCACGATGAGCCTCGAGGATGCCCGCTTTTCGGTGATTCGTTACTTTGCATCTGACATACAGAATGCCTATGGTCCCAATGTAAGCGACCCCCGTTCCGGTGAAATCATCGAGAGCCATATCGGCTGGTTCCACAATGTCATGCGACTGCTCAAGATGTGGTACACCGTACAGACGGCAGCCGTTGATCCGCGTGCCCGCAAAAATGAACTGGACGAAGAGCTCATGGGCAAACTGATCCGCTTCGTTTCAGCACATGAAGTAGGCCACACCCTGGGACTCCGCCACAATTTCGGTGCGAGCAGTGCCACGCCGGTCGAAAAACTGCGCGATAAAAAATACATGGAACAGAACGGACATACTTCCTCCATCATGGACTATGCGCGCTTCAACTATGTGGCCCAGCCCGAAGACGGTATCACCGACCTGTTCCCGCGTGTGGGTGATTACGACAAATGGGCTATTGAATGGGGATACAAGCCATTTTATGGTACCTCAAGCGCTGAAGAAGACAAAAAACTCCTGAACAAGCTCTACCTCGACAAGGCCTACGGAAACCGCCGGCTGTGGTTCCTCACCGAGTCGAACCCGCAGGACCCGCGGGCCTAGAGCGAGGACCTGGGTGACAATTCCATGATTGCCTCCGACTACGGTATCAGAAACCTGAAGCGTATCCTGCCCAATATCGCCCAGTGGACGAAAGAGGAGGCGGAAGATTACGACGAGGTCAACGAACTGTATAACAATATCAGCGGTCAGTATCGCCGGTATATCGGTCATGTAACCAAATGGGTGGGTGGTGTATTTGAAACACCCAAGACTTCCGATCAGGGGGGTGCAGTATATGAAGCTGCCCCGGCTTCCCTGCAGCGCGATGCAGTAGCCTTCCTGAACCGGGAACTGTTTCAGACACCGGAATGGCTGCTCGACCAGTCTGTACTCAAACTTGTTACGCCCTACAATGGAGTGGTAACCCTTTACAAACTGCAGGAGGGTACCCTGAACAGTCTGTTCTCGCCCGACAGAATGCGCAGAATCATCGAGAATACCTCAGTGGACCCGAATGCCTATACCCTGAACAATCTTTTTGATGATCTCCGCACTGGAATCTGGTCTGAACTGGCACAGAACAAGGCGGTGAGTGTTCATCGGCGCAACCTCCAGAAAGAGTTCGTCAAACAGATGACCAACCTCTATAAAGTATCACAGCCGCCCGGAGCAAGTATAGATCCGCAGATGTCGGATGTATCGTCACTTGCCCGCGCTACCCTTCTTCAGTTGAGGGCCGATATTTCAAGAGCTGCCCTCAGTTCATCGGACAGTATGACCCGTTATCACCTGGAAGACTGCCTGGACAGGATTGATGCAGTTTTTGAAAAAGACTGATGATGAATTTATTCTGCGACTTTTGTCGCAGGGTGGCACACTTTATTTACCAAATGAGCGGCAGGAATGTTTCTGTTCCTGCCGCTCATCCTATTTTTGCACCCCCTACCCGAACAAGCACAGCACACACTTACATTTGATTCGATGAAGAAACTCACTCATTACTTTCTGTACCTGGCTTTGACGGCCTTTTCCTGGCCGGTTTTTGCGCAGGACTACAATTTTCAATTGCGTTCAACCATGACATTCCCCGGGCAAACGCTGGCCAATATCTGTGGATACACACAGGATGGCCGCGAGTATGCCCTGCTCGGTGGTTCCAAGGGTCTTATTGTTGTTGATATTACCAATCCGGATGCTCCGCAGGAGATTGTTCAGATTCCTGGTCCGGAAAATCTCTGGAAAGAAATCAAGGTATATGGCCATTACGCCTATGTAACATCCGAGGGCGGACAAGGCGTCCAGATTGTAGATATGAGCCCGCTGCCATCGCCGGACCTTCCCCACAAGTACTACAAGGGAGACGGTGCGATCAACGGGCAGCTCAATACCATTCACGCATTGCACATTGATGTAAAAAAAGGCTACCTGTACGCTTACGGCAGCAACCTTTTCAGCGGCGGTGCAGTTGTACTCAGTCTTGCCGACCCGTATAACCCGGTTTATGTCGGCAAGTTCGACCAGCTTGGCTATATCCACGACGGTTATGCTGACAATGATACGCTGTATGCCGGACACATATACACCGGACAACTCTCCATTGTGGATATGTCGAACAAGAGTGCTCCTGTGCTGCTTGGCACAGTACTCACCCCGGCAAAGTTCACGCATAATGCCTGGCTGCTCGACGACCACAAGCATATCCTGACCACCGACGAAAAGGTGGCATCATTTGTTACGAGTTACGACATCAGCAACCCGGAAGATATCCGCGAGCTCGACAGGGTTGCCACGACTGTATCGGGTACGCCCACAATTGGCCATAATACACATGTACTGAACGACTGGGCCATCACGTCCTGGTACACCGACGGCGTGACGATCGTTGATGCACACCGTCCTGACATCCTCGTTGAAGTAGCCCGTTATGACACCTGGGCACCTGCTACCAATCCCAACGACCCGTTTGAAGGGTGCTGGGGAGCCTTCCCTTACTTCCCGTCGGGAACCATCGTCACTTCTGACATTCAGCCAGGTGTACTTACAGTTCTCACGCCCACGTACGAACGCGCGTGTTATCTGGTGGGCTCGGTTACCAATGGCTGCGATGGTAATCCGATGAACGGAGCAACTATCACGGTAAATACCCCTGATGACCGGGTGAACACCACCACCAGTGCAACAGGCGTATTCAAAACAGGTTATGTGAACCCGGGCGATTATACCGCGACCATCAGCAAGCCGGGTTTTGTCACGCAGACCATACCTTTCACATTTACCCGTGCAGTAGCAACAGAAATAAATGTAACGCTTGCTCCCGAAAGTACTGCCGATGTGACCGGTACAGTTACAGATGCATCAACCGGAAATCCCGTTCCCAACGCTACCGTTAATCTCACTTCGGCGGGCCAGAACTTCAGCACGACTACTGATGCCAATGGCCAGTTTATGCTGAATTGTATAGCAGCTGCCAACTACACAGCTACGGCGGGTGCCTGGGGTTATCTGCCCAAATCCGCACAGTTGAACAGCAACGGCACCTACAGTATCGCACTGGAACGCGGCTATTACGACGACTTCCAGCTCGATCTCGGCTGGACGACCTCTGCGGTATCTCCAACGGGTCTGTGGGAACTTGGAGAGCCTGCTGGTACCCAGTATCAGGGTGCTTTTTCCAATCCGGATGTTGATATTAACACAGACAACAACGACCAGTGCTATGTTACCGGCAATAGCGGCGGCGATGCCGGCTCCGACGATGTGGACAATGGCTCGGTTACCCTCACCACCCCGGCCATGAAACTGTCCGGAGGTAAAGCCAAACTCTCATTCTATTACTGGTTCTTCAACAACGGTGGACAAGGCACCAGTCCCAACGACAAATTCACGGTCAGCGTGATCAGCAGCGGACAGACGGTCACCATATTCACTGAAACAGTTTCATCCAGTCAGTGGCGCTATTCAGGAGAAATAGAGCTCAGCAACTATGTGCCGCTCAGCGACGATGTGCGTATTCAGTTCGTGGCCTCCGATGATCAGCCCGGGCACCTCGTGGAAGCTGCCGTGGATGTCTTCAAGGTCGTGCCGACAGCAGTCAGCGCAGTGGCTGAGCCAGATGTCAATGCTGTTTTGCTGGCAGCTCCGAATCCGTCATCATCATCTTTCACCCTGCAATATGCCTGGGAAACCGAGACAGATACACCGGTACTGGAAGTGCGCAATGCCCTGGGTCAGGTAGTCGTCACTCGCCAGCTTGAGTCGCGCTCCGGCGTGGTACAGGTTGGTTCAGACTGGGCGCCCGGACTGTATTTTGCTGTGCTGAAAAGCAGTAAGGGAGGTCAGAGCCGTGTGAGCAAGCTCATCAGGAACTAATACACCGCCGCAGTCCTTTTTATCCGGTCAGTCTTGCCGTCCGGGTGAAAAAGTTCCACGGCAGCCACATAAATACCCGGGGTCACCCGCGAACCGCTTCCGTTGTCACCATCCCAGCGAAGCGTTCCGGTGGTTCCGGGTATTTCTGTTTTCAGCAGTTTTTTCACAGGAATACCGTCAGAATCATAAATAGTGATACTGGAAAAATAGCCTGCTCCGGGCAGTTCGTAATATATTTCAAGAAAGTCATCGCGCCCGTCGCCATCCGGTGAAATAACCGAAGGAGAGAGCCGGATTGTATGATTTGTTTCCGGCATATCGGTAATACGCTGAGAGTTGGGCAGTGCGGGAGTTCCGTGTGCGCCTGTTCTGTTTGCCGAGGCTGAAGTCCAGTTTGACGGGTCATTAGAAAATCCCCGTATGCGCAGGCGCTCCAGCGCGACCCCTTCGCGCTCACCTGAAGCGAGCAGGGCGTTATGCCAGTCTTCGTCGTAATCCACCTCGTCGAGGGCGGAGGTATCGGAGCCTGATACCCAGTACAGTATCAGATTTCCTCCGGAGTCGTACATGGATGGCAGGTCGTTTTTTATCAGATGAGTTCTTGAAGTGCCTTTATAAACAGCAGCGAGGCTTCCTGTATCCGTTGTTATGGCAACATACTCGCCCGGCAGGGAGAGCCTTTCGGCAGCAATCTGTCTGACAGACATACTGCCCGACAGCTTGGCTAGGAAACATTTTTGCCAGTCAACTATTTTTTTCCCTGTATTGAATATTTCCACATAACGCGGTTCGCCGGTTTTGGGATTGAACATGATTTCATTGATAACCAGGTCGTATTTTTCCGGTTTCCCGGGCAGACCAAACCGGATGGTATCCTGTTTTTGCAGGGAGTTTCCGGCACAATCGGAGAGTCCTGTTCCCGGGACAAGTGTGTAGACTATCTCCTCTTCCATTGGTTCACTGAGCACCAGTCTGACAACCGCCGGGTCTTCTGTGAGCTGAATTTCATCCGGGAGCAATTCCGGACTGAAGTTATAATATGCAGCGTTGGTCACCGATTCGGGCGACATAGCCTTTGAGAACGTGACATTGACAACCTGACCAGACTGCGGGTATGCACGCAGGAGCAGGGGTGCGTCGTCGTCGTTTACAGATCCGAAGGAGGCGTTTCGTTTGCCTGGTGTACCACCGGGAAGTACCGGGCACGATTGCCAGTTGACAGCGCCCGGGCACGGAAAATCGGGATCAATCCTTTCCAGAGACCATCCGCCATCCGCTTTTCCGGGTATTGTATGCCAGTCGGCGCTGTACTCCGCGCGGTCAATGAGAGTTCCATCGGTACGCGAGAGCAGCAATACATCCCCATCGTCGTTCATCATGACCGTACTCAGAGATGTGCCGACTGAATTGTGCGCCATCGTTCCGATCAGATTTACGACGGACTCCGCCGAGATGACAACGAATTTGCCCGGGCCGAGCAGATATCCGGGCAACGATACAGGAGCACCGGTTTTGTCCTGCAACTGCAATGACGACAGATTGACCACTTTGGCTGAGCGGTTGTACAGTTCCAGCCACTCGGCAACAGGCAGCCCTGCAGTAGGCGCCGGATCGGGCATTATTTCATTAATGATGACATCATGTAACTCCGGTATTTCGGCACGTCCGAAAAAGAGCGTATCCGTTGTTTGCAGATAATTTCCACTGCAATCGGATTGCTCCGGGGCCTGAAGCGAATACATAACACCTGTTTTCATGCTTTCAGCCAGGTTCAGTATCACGGAATTTCTGTCGTCGGTGGCCATGGTGACCGAGACGACAGAAATCGGAGGGTAAAGAAAATAGGCATCCGGGCTGGTCAGATGATTCTTTGCCATACCTTCCGAGAAAATGACCTTCAGTGATTCCGGAGACAGGACATTGATACCGGAAAGCCCGGGAGCAATGTCATCCGGCGTGAGAGAAAGCAGGGAGTTGGGCGCGCCGGGCGTACCGCCGGCAAGTGCGTTACACGAGTTCCAGTTGGAGGCGCCGAGGCATGGTAGTCCGGGGTTGATCCTTTCGAGCGACCAGCCGCCATCGCGTTTTATCGTGCTGGTATGCCAGGAAGCGGAGTAACTGATACGGTCAATGACCGTGCCACTGGAGTCGGCGAGCGTCAGTTCATCGCCGTCGTTATTGAGGAAAGTGGAAGAAACCGGAATGCCGAGTACTGCTCCTGAGATTGCGCTCTGGAGTTGAGAGATATTGGCATTTGCGGTGAGCGTGACGAGTGCGCCGGGAGACAGGGAAAAAGCGGGAAGCGGGAAAAACGTGCCGGTGGCGTCTTTCAGCCGGAGAGAAGAGAGCTCGACCGGGGCAGAAGACCGGTTGAACAGTTCGAGCCACTCAACGGCCGGGAGGCCCTGAGGAGGCGTCGGGTCGGCCATGATTTCATTGATGAGAACATCGAACTCGGCGATGTTTTGAGCCTGCATGACAGGCGGGATTGCCAGAAGACCGGCAAGCAGGAGAGATGGTTTAAGGGGCATGGCTGTGCGGAGTTTAAGACATAGTAACAAGTTTATATAAAGGTACAGGGAATTGGGTGCAGTGTCAAGGGGTCAGGGATTAAATCTTGTTCACAGAGAATTGGTCATGGCGAGTATGGTTCTCTTCATACCATCACTGAGAGAAACCGTTGGGGACCAGCCAAGCTCCCGGGTTGCACGGGAGGTATCCAGAATATTGACAGGCACATCGTATGGTCTGCTGCCTTTGTAGTTTTTTTTCAGGGTTTGACCGAGCAAAACCTCCAGGGTCGAAATAATTTCATTCAACGATTTACCCTGTCCGGATCCGATATTAAAAATACGTTCGGTACCGGAATAGCAAACAGCCTTTTCAAAAGCCGCAGCCACATCATCAATATACAGGTAATCCCGGACTACATTCCCGTCGCCCCATATTTCCAATGCTTCATTTTTAAGTGCGCGATGCAGGAAGGTGCTGATAACGCCCTGCCCGGATTCAGGACGTTGCCGGGCTCCGTAGGGGTTGGAAACCCGGAGAATGATACCTGTGATTCCGTACAGGTGCTCAAACATTTGTATATATTTTTCTACATTCAGCTTGGTAATTCCGTACGATACAATTGGATCTGTCTGGTGTAGTTCATCAATCGGGAGATACTTTGGGTGACCATATACAGCCCCTCCGGAAGAAATAAAAAGTAATCGTCCGATGCCTTCCTTTTGCATTGCATTGAGCAGATGAACAGAAGGGATCAGATTTGTTTGAATATCGTAAGTAACGTTAACTGCGGAAGTCCCCGGTACGGTGGTTGAGACAAGGTGACATACCAAATCGGCGCCTTTGATAGCGCGGTCTATATCGGCATTGTTGTTAAAATCGCCTGTTATCCATTCCATCAGCTCATACTCCTGAAAGTGCCGGTACACTGGTACGCCGGGCCTTTCAAATATTCTGACAGAATACCCTGAGTTTAACAATTGGTCGGCCACGGAAGATCCGATAAAACCGCCACCGCCGAATATGACGACTTTGTACATTTATGGGGAGTTATCTGCATGCTTTTTGTGGAATACCACGGTTCTCGTATTGGTTATCACCATACAAAATTGTTCCCGGCCAGTTTTTGTAGCAACAGACCGTCATCATGGAAGTAATCCTTCAGTTTATCCTTGACTGAAACCGGGAGTTCCGGGTATTTGTTTGAGTTTACAGGAGAGAGATTGGCTGGCGGGATATCCCGGACACCCAAAAACGTGTGAATCTGTTGCATCCAGAGCAGGGTTGAGGAAAAAAAATCTTCGCTCCTGATGATGAGGAATTGCTCTCTCGGGAAAAATCTCAGCCAGCGCTGGAGTTGTTGCCCGTACAGGCCTCGTCTCATGTAACTCCAGTGCTGAAAATTCGCTCCGGACAGAATTTCTCTGTTCAGAATTTTTTGCTCCTCCCCGCTGATACGATTATTTTCCATTTCGATAGCCAGCGTAAAAGAGGGCTCGGGTTCGGTATTTCTTTTTCGTTCCATCTGAAAGTGTGAATAAGCTCTGTCAACCGGATCTCTAAGCAGAATAATCAATTTTATTTCCGGGTAGTGATACCGGACGTATTCCGGGACGAGTGGATGGAACAGATAGTAGGGAGAGGCTTCACCGGTAATCTGATTTTCGTAGTTAATACCTTCAGGAAACAGGCTTTCATACCATTCAGTTCCTTTGTCGTAATGGAGGTCGAAAAAGTGTAACTCCTTGTTTGGCGGTAAAGTGATATCAGGATGTTGGCCCAAATAGTTAAACAGCGAACTGGTACCTGCCTTTTGAGCTCCAATTATAAGGAAAGACGGTTTGAGCCTGCTTATTGACATATAGTAATATGTGATTGATTAACTCTCGGAAAATACCGATTCGATTTCTGAAATATTATAAAAATGAGTAAAGTAGCCGCCAGTGTTTTTCAGACGCCCCGTAATTTTGGGAATCAACTCTTTGGGGTAAAGAGAACTGGTATTTCTAGAGCTGAGTCGTCCGGAAGATAAGCAGGCTCCGGGAGTTATCTTTGTCAGGTACGAACTGCCCTCTTTTACAAGATCTTCGTATCTGATTATGTTTTCTTCGTTGAAAAACTGGTAGAATTTCTCGAAAAACCAGTTTAGAATAAAAATCTGTCTGTCGAGATTATCAGTCAGGCTGTTCAAATTTCTGTGTAGTTCAGGGTCTATTGCCTCTGCCACGGGCATTCTGCCGCGATTAACAGGGATATCTACTGTCTGCCATGAGAGAAGAACCGGTAGAGGATTTCTTACGACGGCAAAACACCTGTACTTATTAACGAGTTGATGAGCAACAGCAGTGAATGCACCATTGTGCTTGATGGCAAGCAAAAACTGATCAGTCAGATTTTTTTTAACATCCAGCAGGCCTAGTGTTACGAGGGAAGGTCTCAGGCCGGACGAGTTTACCGACTCATTGAAGGAGTTATCAACGAAGGTTTGATTAACATAATTGGTCATTACCCTCCCATCTCGTATTAAACCGGAGCGGTAGCTTTCCACATTAGAATCAATCCAATGGTATAATTCATAATCTGGCTTTCCGGCTATCTGCATCATAGGCATAGGTTCGTTCAATGCGACCACATCCGGGATGCCGTTCAGTAACTTTGTCACCAGGGTTGTTCCTGATCGAGGAATTCCGGTGATTAGTGCGAGGCTATTCATAGAATACTAGTTGAAGTGTTTACGTTATACAGGAACAGAAATTAAACCCTGACAGCACACAGCATCCTCTGACATACCTGTTCTTCTTAGGATAGTCTGGGATGGAAGCTACCGAATTCCTGCAAGTATCCAAGGTCAGACACAGTCAGGTTGTTTCTTTCAAAGGCGGCTTTATAAAAATCGAAATTGCGAAAAACCACAGGGAATCCCTGCCATGATCCGTCCGGTTGAATGCCGACTTACACATTCGCGCAAAATACACCACTTTCGCTCCGGCATATCGGAACCACAGCTAAAATTCATTGTTGAATGCTGTCCGGTTATTCCAAAGTTGTCTGACATTATTCAAAATTTTCAGGAAATCGGTTCGTTCCCGACTTAGCTCATGTTTCAGAGCACTTTGGGCTGCTTCTGCGATTATCATATTTAATTCGATGACAGACATTTTGCGCGATGTTTCAATAACTTCAGCTATTGATTCGGGATTATATTTGGGAACAAGACAGTTTTTCCTGTGTTGATACAATATTTTATTCCCTTCGAACTGCGGACAAATTACTAGCGTTTCGAGGGCCATACCTTCCAGCCCGGGAAGGTAAAATCCTTCTTTTTCAAGGGGTAGGCAGAGTGCAGAGAGACTGTTACCCATCAAACGTAAAAAGTCCGGACGGGGTACCTGACAATCGAGACATTTGACGCGTATTTGTTTCTGCTCACAGTGCGAAGCAATTAGTCGGGCCATTTCTGGATTTTTTAGACCCACAATCAGCAGTTCAATTTCCCGATCCTCCCGTTTTTTATGGTACTTCCGGAGTTCTTCAAGATCAGTTCCATTGGGTATTACGAACGAGGGCCCATTGATACATCCGGTATTTCTCACTGCGTCTGCAGTTTCCTGGCTAACGAATATTCTGATAGCGGGATTAGTTAAGTATTTATACAGACTATGCCCGGGGTCTGCGTGCCGGAGGCCCTGTATCAGATTGATGACTGGGATAGCTCCGGTTTGTTGAAAATCAGGAGAAAGGCTTGCCCAGTCGTTTCCTGCGAGGAACAGTATATCGGATTTTTCGGGCTCCCATTTTTTTACATGAAATTCTGTCAATTGGTTCCACGGATTCTGGGTGTCCAGAATACTTTCCGGAGTAAAGTATATTGTTGGGCTGTAATTATCCGTAGTTTTTACGTGTTCAAAGTAATTGAATACCTTCAGATGACCACCGGAAAATCCGGTGAAATCTCGGTGAAAAACTATGTTTAGGGGGGTGTTTTTAACTGGGTAATCAGATTTCATTTTTTTAATTTTTCGAGAATGTTCCAAGTGTGTGTCTGAAAAACAAAGTTGGTCTTCATTTTAGTGGTCTCTAAACCAATACTAAAAATGAAGACCTGATGCACTTAAGCAAGTGCATAAATTATGGTGATTTTGGCTGAACTAGCAAGCCAGGAAGATGGATTCAATGAAATTTTGCGTATTTCTTTTGAGGCTCCGAAGAGCAGATCGAAATCCCCTAAAGGATCAAAATCGCTGAAACAGGGCCGATTTTTATCAGTTCCCGGTAGTCGGACCGGAAGCTGACCTTTGTTTCTTAGAGGGTGTCCCTGAATCGCTGGTCGAGCAGCCGGAGAGTCGCCTGACTGAAAAAGTGATTTTCAAGTTAGTTCAAGACGAGCAGGACACCCTTTTTCCATCGGGTACACGAATTGTGCTCAGTTGATATAACCACTTTTGTTGCTAGCTGAGATAATCACTGAAACACTGTATTTCGGTCTTTATTGACCTGATTTTAACGAAACGGAGGACTTGACAAAGTGGTATATATTCAAATCTGCCAGGTCTATAACGAGGAGTCTGGCTTTTCGGCCAGCTCAGAACACAGCACCATGCGCGCATAAATTCCTTTGCATCAACTCTTCGCAAACACTCTATGGGTGTATTCCAGAATCTGATTAATGTATTTGACAGGTATTCTATCGCGTTTCAGGACAACCAAACTTTTACAAAATTTTTGATAAACTTCGAAGTGAAAACTGTTGTCAGGTTCGATACTGTTCATGGTAGTATTATCCAAAGTACAGGATGTGTAAATTTGGTCTAAATGATTTGTGAGTTCATTCAAGGTAGAGATGGATTTTGCATCGAGTTTACCCATAAGAAATGAGACTAAAGGCTTGAATTGATCAAAAACTTTATCCCCGGTTTGTATTGTATTTTCCAAGGGATTTCTTTGTCTCCGTTTTTCTGGCGTGAATAGATTATCAATATCAGCCTTCTGTTTTGTGTTTAGTTGGTTCAGGCCGAATTCATGTTTATTGATAATTAAATTCAGAGTGTCACTTCTGTTGTTTACCAGATCAGAATAGTTGATGACTAATCCGGGAAGATTTCTTGAATGAAGTTCTGCATCCAGTACATATCTGAGCCATAGCATTGCTGCATGTTCAGGATTTGTAATTGAAATTTCCCTTGTTTGAGGTAAGATTGATCTTGCTGCCAGAGAGAGGAATACTTCCTCCGGGTCACGTATTATTTTAATGGTGGCAACTTCATATTCTGCCATTTTCATCGCGGACACCCAGAAGGGTATCAAACGACATATTCTCGGACATTTCAGCACGATCGTATCCGCGCCACCAAACTCTTCTTCAATTATTCGCAGGGCAGTCTCCAGATCATCCTCTCTTTCTGGCCCATTAAACCATTTATCAGGAATAGCCCTGTATGTTTTCCAGGTATTTCCCGTTGAGCAGAGAAGTTTTTCATTAAGGGCGTTGACTGAAAGGGCCTCCCAGTAGCCAATTGGATTATCAACAGAAGGCAGTAACAAACCGGCTGGAGGGGTTGCACCCATTATCGTCAGGATTTTGGTGAGTAGGGAGGTGCCTGAACGATGCATGCCGAGTACTAAGATTGCTCTTTTGCTCATTGATGGCTTGACTTTATAAATTCTGCGAAATTTTTGCTGAATCCGACTGGACATTGATGAGTTCCGTTGTGTTACAATAATTTACGGAACAACTTGTACCACTGCAAAACCTCATAAGGAATTAACGGGGAGGTATGGAGCTATCATGTCAGATGTCAGTTTCGGAAAACTTGTGGGTTCATCTGATTTAAGACAAACGAAAGGCTGCTTCAGTATGACGGCGAGCACATGTTGTATTCCGTACACGGGCATTCCTGTTGGTTCAATCATGAGTACCTTTGTTCCAGGGTTGGCCCATATCAAATTGGAAAATTCTGCACCACGTATGCCGATAACTCCTTCAGATCTGTGAAAAACATTTATCTGCTCTGCCAGTAATACCTTTCCCGGTTCAAATGACTGAATCCGTAATCCCTGCTTTTGGAGTTCCTGAACTGTATCCTCAACTCCTGTAAGGGCTCTGCGTGAATTGCCATACGTTGGCCGGATTGCTCCCCCGTCTGGTTTGTAATATGCTGGTTCATCTGATCTTTTCATAATCAGAAACCCGGAGGATTCTCCCTCTGTATTCATAGTGCTCAGAAACGCATTTCTGACAGTGTATATGTCGGATATGAATTGTTCTCCGTCGGATATTACTTCCGGTGGCAGTACCGCTTCTGTGTCGTGATCGGGTAGTGGTTTTTGATTCCGGATATACCAGTCTGTACAGTTTCTGAGGATTTTATCCCATCGTGGAATATTGATCCAGGAGTTTGGTTCTTTTTCCCGGACTTCAACAATTCTGATATTCAGATTCAGAATTGTTGCTGCTTCCAGGGTGATGTTATCCATAACCGGGCCACAGGTTTCCACCTCAAATATAATTTTTTCACTCTCAGAAACTCCGAGTCGCAATATCTCTCTGATAGAGGGAAACAAATAGCCCCATGTAAAATGGAAAAAGTGCTCCCGCCAACCCGAATCTTGTTTGGCTGATCGCTCGAATAATAGCGTGATTCTCATTTTAGTTGCACTCTTTTGCCTGCTTATAATAGTGAATAATCCAGGTTTACGATTGCTGTTTAAAATACTGCGCGTTAAAATCTCGTATTAATAATGAGCATACAGCCCTCAATTGTATGCTGGTCATATTGGACAAAGAAATCAGTTTTTTCAGTAGTGAAGCAGTAACCCAGAACTGGTTTTCCGCTGCAGGATAGTCGTTTTCTACCCGGACAATACTGAATATAGAGGTATGATGCATAAACCGGCCACCTTCATCAGACTGTTCGAAACTGATGATTGTTTCACCGGGTAGTGGTTTTTGGTGGTCTTCCTGATATTGCTGAATTGTCGGACTGATGAGAGCATTGCCTGCAATGCCCTCCTCAGAAAGTATACTCAACAGATACTCTTTCCCTGAAGGTGTTTCCCGAAAGAACAAAGAAACGGTGCCTCTGCCCGGTGCAACCATGAGAGGCTGCACCCACGAACCTACCTCTCTGGTCAGACAGGTTGTCTGATAAAACTGTACCGACACGGGCTGGTTATGTTTGGGTATGATTCCTCCTTCGGCAACCTCCCAGCCAGTCAGCTTGTCAAGCGGTGTGATATGCCAGTGGCTTTGCCCGGTTTTTATGCTGTTCAGGTAATAGTTCAAAATACCTGAGTCGGGTACAGGAGATACAGGCTGGTTCGGGAAAACAGTATTATCCCAGTTCATGACCGCCGACATGGATCTCAGATCTGTGTTGAGTACGTGATCAATGGAGGCCAGTTCAGAAAGTGCATCGAGTGAAACCCAGATCATCTGTTGGGTACATTCGAGCAGGTGAGGTGCCTCGACATACAGGAGTGTCTTGATTTTTTGAAAGTATCTTCTGCCAATATCGAGTTGTGAACTGATAGATACGGGCTCTCCTACAGCAGTATATGTATTAAAGTATTCTACATATGGTGTTGTACTCCCGCCATGCCAGCGCAGGTAGTTTGCCGGGGTAGACTGGATAGTGGGACCATATTGCCCCACACGGACGTTGCCCGGTTCCACTCTTGCCTGTAACAGCACATATGTTTTCGAGTTTTTTCGGCAAAACAGGATACCTGTGATGGCACTTTGAGGTTGCAGCAACATCAGGCGCTCTTCTCCCGTTTGTGAGTTTGTCAGCCCGGCGACACTAAAAAAGCCGTTTGTACGGTGTGACAGCGTACCATCTCTGATTTGCCAGTCCCGCTGCTCCTCCATGGGTATTCTGACAATTTCGGTCTTTGAAAGTCTCGTAATCCTGTCCAGAAATTCGAGAGCTTTGTCTCTTGTCTCGGCAATGTTGACTTGCATAAAGAGGTTATGAATTATTGTCGAATAATCAGGGAACCGCCATCATGGTATTTTGGAGCTGATTCCTGTAGTCATTTATTTTTTTTCGCGTTGATCTGCTAACCGGATACCTCCCGGTTACCCAGTCCTGTACACTGACTATTTCATCGAATAGCGCCTGGCCCTGATTCGTGGCTGTCACACTACCCTGATGTCTTCTGTGTATGTTCGCACTTTTACGGCTGTAAGCCAGTTTCCCTCTTCCAAGCAAACGAACATAGAGTGCATAGTCGGCAGCCATTTTAAAGGCGCCAATTTCTTCCGAATAATGAGAAATCACCTCAATAAGGTCTTCTCTTCTGAAAAGGACCGCACTCACATTGGGTATGGAATTTAGTACGGCAAGCGCCTCTGTAATCTCGTCGGTTCCATTGGTCACCCTGTCTTTTTCCCAGCGTGTATCAGATATATTCCTGAGATAATAGTCATAGTCACGGCCCAGTAACGCTCCCGAACTGTCGATCTGTTTACTCTCGCAGTAGCTGAGTACGACCGAATGGTCAGCGAGCATCGGAGTGAGTACAGTTTCCAGAAAATCGGGCTCACACAGGTCGTCGGCCTCTGCTATCCATACATACTTACCGGAGGCTGCCTCCACTCCCTTTTTCCACTGGGCAAATACAGAACCCGAATTCATTTCACTGTTGATAATCCTGATTTCAACATTCTGGTGTTCCATCAAGTCGTATAAAATCTCAAGACTGTTGTCAGTTGATGCATCATCCAGCAGAATTATTTCAAAAACTGCCCTTGTTTGAAAAATGATGGACTCCAGTCGGCCTTTCAGGTAATGACCGTAGTTAAAATTGGGAATTACAACGGAGATTTTCGGCAATTTCAGTCCGGCCTCTTCGCAAACGAAAAGACTGTACTGCCTGAATGACCAGTGTGTATCAGCGTATTCCTGCGCTGCACGACCGAGTGCTGAACGGAGTGATGCGTTTTGGGTAAGATTCAGTATGGCTTCAGCAAAGGCAACTGTATCATTTCCGGGGACAGTAATACCGCCTGTTTTTTGAATCAGGGCTCCGGCACCTCCGCTATTTTCAAATGCTATTACCGGAACACCGGTATTGAATGAGTCGATGACTACGTTGGGGAATGGATCTTCCCTTGATGTCAGTGCAAAGACATCGGCAGCTGAAAACCACAGGGTAATTTCGTGCGTGAACGGGACAAACCTGACGATATCCATCAGACCGTATCTTGTTACGGCGTCTGTTATGTCATTTTCAATCCTGAAATCAATATTTCCAACCCAGACAAACACGATATTCCGATTACGGGATGCCACCTTCCGGGCTATTTCAACGAATAAATCCACGCCTTTCCGCTTATCGGCATAGGCGACGTTCAGCACCAGACTGACATCAGGATTTACGCCGAGGGATTCCAGTATCCTTGCTCTTGCCTCTTCCCGATGGTACCTCCATTTATTCATTCGGATGAGTCCCTGCGGACGGATACGTACCTTGTTTTCATTCAAGGGGCAGAATTCCAGAAAGCCATTTTTAACTACTTCCGAAGGAAACACAATACAGTCTGCCGAATCTGCAATATCACGGACGCAATTTTCAATGCCGTGTTCTCTGATGAGTTGTGGCAATTCGTGTACCAGGCTCACACATTGCATGCCCAGTTCTTTCATTGCCGGAATCACCCATCCGGAAACAGTAGTGTTCAGGATGGCCCGAGTATATCCCTGAGCCCGCAGGTCGTGGAGGATATGCCTGATTGACTCCACAGGATGCTGAGGGTTGGTGGAGTGTACGCCCGTCATTGCCTCAAACCGCTCTTTCAGTTCTCCGTCTCCGAGCAGGATGACCTGTACGCCGATTCCGAGGTCCCTGACGAGCATTCGGGTTAGTTCGAGTGCCAGAAACTGTGCACCATGCGGGTGCGCGTCATGCGATACCACTATCATCTTATGGCTTGCCTGATGTGCCAGCTTTTGGGTATTTCTGAGTGCGTCGTATGTTGCCTGAAGCCAGGCATAGCCGTATTTTTCGTCCGGTTCCAGATAGGCTCCTTCAGCCCACTCATTCCATGCGTTTACGAAAACGAGGCGCTTGTCGCGTTCAGCAAACCGGGTCAGCGTATCGCGGACAGCATTTTCGAGCCACTCCCTGTACAGGGCAGGTGAGTTGTTCAGAAAAACAGTTGCCCGGTTTTTTCTCCGGGCGGTATTGTCCCAGGCGGGACATACACCCCTGAAAATGGTAGTGCCCGGGTTGTCGTAACGATTACTACGTTGCCAGAGGTGCCTCCATTCCAGTATCCTGCCGTAAAAACTATCTGATTCCTCTACCGGGTGAAGCACATCATTGGTACCCATATTGTTGGGAGGAAACTCGATCATTGCATCCAGGCCGTATAAATGCGGATTGGGCTGATCAAATGAGAGTGTTCCGGCTACAAAAATATCACCAATACCGTTATCTGCGCACCAGGTTCGCCATCTGTGTACCGTTTCTTCCGGAGTTGGCAGGATGCCAGGCCGGTAAATAATCACCAGAGGCTTGCCGTCAACACGAATATACCGGGGGTCTTTGAGATAATGGCTGATGTGTGAAATAAAGGCGATATCATCTCCCGGAGAGTGTTTCTGGGCAACAAGAATATCCTGTTCCAGTCCATCCCAACGCCTTGTCCAGTTTTCGTTGGCCCAACTCAGGCAGAAGGGAAGATCCAGACTGCTATCGTTCAGGTAATTGATGACAGGCCGCTCCAGCAGTGTTTTACCGTTGAACCAGTAGAAATGGAAGCAGAATCCACCAACGCCATATTCTTTGGCCAGCTGTACCTGCCTCTTCTGTATCTCTGGATTCAACAGGTCATAGTAGCCCAGTTCTCCCGGAATTCTGGGTTGATAGTGCCCCTTGAACTGTGGCGACGCTGCTTTAACATTAGTCCACTCCGTAAATCCCTCCCCCCACCATTCATCGTTTTCGGGTATCTGATGGAACTGGGGAAGATAAAATGCGATGACTTTGGCTGGTGGGATTATTTCCTGTAAATTATCCTGACGAGGTATGTAACTGATCCCATCTATAGCCGGAGTCAGAAAGGTGATTTCCTGAGGTTCTTTCAAACCTGTTAAGGTCCCACTGTAGTCTGTACCCCTTGTTGCATCGCTGTGGCGTTCAAATGCTGGAGCCAGCCTGTAAAACTTTACACGCAACCGGTTTCTGGTGACCCTTGAAACCGGCAGACGGGTCAGCAGCAATCTTAGAAGATTGAAAACGCTCTTCGGTATTCCCCTGAGTGCCTGATTGTCTGTTGATTTATCCATTCAAATCTGTCTGATTGCAGGCTGTATATCCATGTGTACAAACCCGCCTTGCTGAATATCTGCAGGATTAACAACCTGAAATACAAGTGCGTCGGTAACACCGGTTATGAGTGTTGGGACTTCGTCGGTCATCTTTAGTACCGAAATGCCAACAAAATAATACCCACCCAGAAAATTGCATTTGAATTTCCAGGTAAGGCAATATGCCTCGCCGGGTGTTGTTAGGGGTATCATCATGTTTGCTTTTCGAGTGTTCATGCCGGCCAAAAAGGCACCCTTTTCATCCTTGAACACAACCCGGAAGAATACGTCTTCCAGCTCCTCATTGAACTTCACTTTATAATGGCACTGGTACTCCTCTCCGCTTAATATAACATTTACCTGCTCACCCTGAAGTGTTGTTACTTTTACATCAGAGAAATCCACATTAAAATGGCGCTCGATGAGGGTGCTCTTGGGTAACATGTCGGGAATGTAATGCGCTTTTATCCTGATAATATCGCGCAATAATGCTGATTTTGCTTCGCCTGAGGCATCCTTCTGTTTGTCCGGCACATAATTTTCAGCAGGCTCTCTTTTTTTCTTGCTGTTGATTTCCTCATAAATTCCGGCCTTCAGCTCTTCGTCCTGATTGAGTACCCTGATTTCTTCCAGTAACCCCGGGATTTCTTCCGGTTTGGTATGAGAAAGCCGGTTGTACATGGCTGTCACCAGTTTTGGGGGACCGTCAAGAATCAGTTCGCCCTCATTGAGCCATATACATCTGGTACACAGTTCATTGATGGAGTTGGAAGAGTGACTTACATACAGTACTGTTTTGCCTCCTTTGAAGAATTCCTCCATTTTGGCGAAGCATTTTCTTCGGAACATCTCGTCGCCGACGGACAGCACTTCGTCCAGGATCAGTATATCCGGTTTGATATTGATGGAAACGGCAAACGCCAGTCTGGCACGCATCCCGGACGAGTAAATTTTCAGGGGTTGACTGATGAAGTCTCCTATTTCGGCGAAGTCAAGGATATCATCGAGCATGGCGTCCGTTTCTTCCTTGCTGAAACCGTGTATACTATTGTAGAAGTAGATGTTTTCCAGCCCCGTGAAATCAGGATTAAATCCTGCACCAAGTTCTATGAGCGGGACGACATGGCCGGCAACCTGCAAATCACCCGAACTGGGGGGCAAAATGCCCGAGATAACTTTCAGCAATGTTGACTTGCCCGAACCGTTCCTGCCGACGATGCCAAGCACCTCTCCTCTTTTTACTTCCAGCGTCACGTTATTCAGTGCAATGAAGTCTCGGTGATAACTGTTGTTAAAAGGATCAAGCGCCTCTTTCAGTCGGTCAATTTTCTGATCGTAAAGCCTGTATGTTCTGTAAACAGAATGCAGTTCGATGACGGTATCTTTATGGTACATTTGTTATTGTCTGTTTCAGACTACCTCTGCAAAATGTGGACGAAGTTTGTTGTGTACTGTGATGCCAGCCCATAATAATATGAGTGTTAACGCCCAGAAATAGAGTGTTTGCCACGGATGGCACCAGAAGCCACGGCCATACAGCAAACTGTCTCTGTACCCGTTAACTATATATACCATCGGGTTCAGTTTAATCCATCTGGCCGTCGTCTCCGGAAGGTCTTCCAGCTTCCAGAATACCGGGGTCAGGAAAAAGAGTATTCTGTTGGCAATAGCAGTGATATGACTGATATCGGGGAAGAAAAGATAGACGGAGGAGGTAAACCACGAGGCACCGATTAAAAAAACCGACAAAGCAAACATGTAGTAAAGTAACTGAAACCAGTAGGCGTCGGGCCATATTCTGTTGGACAGAATGATGATTAAAGCTACTGACATAACAATTCCGTGCAACATCAGCCCTGATACCAATCTTACAACCGGCAGCAACTCCATCCTGAAATGGACCTTTTTGATGAGAAACTCA
>CAIYFY010000513.1 GCA_903925535.1 uncultured Bacteroidota bacterium
AACAGCGCATCATCACAGCAACAGACTGGGAAACATTTCAGCGCGATTACAGTATCATCAGACATATACTCGAGTTGTTCTTCATGTACTACGACGGACTGGGAACCCTTACCGTTTTAGGTTGGGGCAACGAAAAGGAGGCCCTTGCCGAAATAAAAAAATGGAATGTTGCACAAAGCTGAAAACCTATTGTTTGTTACAGCGTTTCTATTGAAGGCTTAATCCGAAGTAATGAACACAACCACCCTCACCAGACCCGACTATTTCACCTTGAACCCGCCAGCCCACGTTGATTATCGTTTCTTCCGCTCCATACAGGAAGTAAACTCCGACTGGGATATCGCAGCTCCCGCCGAAGATATCTTCCTTCAGCGCCACTTCCTGTCTGTGGTAGAAAAGCATCCGCCAAAGGGCACCAGTTTTGGATATCTTGTTTTCTACAAGCAAAGCAAACCGGCAGGAGTTGCCCTGTGTCAGTTCAAGTATTTCAAAGGTGACGACAACATTCAGGAACTGGATGCCTCAGACAAAAAGGAGGCCTGTTTTTATGACGGTCTGGCGCTCTGGTTCAAACGCAGGGTGGCAGGTATGGCATCGGCGGATATCCTGATCTGTGGCAACATACTGCTCACCGGTGAACACGGATGGCACTTCAACGACAACCTCGTCAGCGAACAGGAGGCTGTCCAGGCACTTGAAAAAGCACTTGGCGATGTCGTAAAAATTATGGCAGAGGAGGGCACCAGGATTCCTGTAATCCTCATCAAGGATATTGCTCCGGAGCGCGAAATTACCCGAAACAAACTGGTCAGATCCGGTTTTGCTGAATTCGATATACAGCCCAATATGGTGCTTGACCTGCCCTTCAAATCGTTTGATGAATACCTGGGCGCCATGTCGACCAAGTACCGTACCCGTACCAAAAGAGCTTTCAAAAAGTTCGACGGAATAGAACGACGCGAACTTTCACCCGATGAAATCAGACGTGAATTACCTGTTATTTACAGACTTTACAGGGAAGTGGCCAGCAATGCCGGCTTCAATATGGTTGATCTGACAGACGACTATTTCACCGGAATGAAGGCTGATTTCGGCGATTACTTCCGGCTTTACGGCCATTTTAAAGACGGGAAAATGATCGCCTTCTACTCCACCATACAGAATCATAAAGAGCTGGAAGCACACTTCATTGGTTATGAAAAATCACTGAATCATGAATACCAGCTATATATGAATATTTTGTATGATATTATCAGGCTTGGAATAGATTCGGGAAGTAGCAGAATTATTTTTGCCAGAACTGCGCTTGAAATAAAGAGTTCCGTGGGTGCGGTAGCCCACCCTCTCTGGAACTACCTCCGACACCAGAATCAGTTTGCCAACCGTTTTACAGGAACAATCCTCGATTATCTCAAGCCCGTGGAAACCTGGCTGCCGCGACATCCCTTCAAGGATAGCAGCACAGAAATCAGTGAATAACAGTAAATAAAGATACCTGCAGGCCACTTTGGCCTTTTGCCCAGAACAAATACATGCCCGGTTCGGCTGTGTCCATGCGAACATCATACTGATTGTCAGATGCCCTGGCGTTCTGAATCAGGTTGCCCCGGGTGTCGGTAATCCACCAGCTTCCTGCGCCTGCAGTGCAGGTAACCTGAAATACTCCGCTGTTCGGATTGGGGGCCAGGGAAAGCTCGGGCCGTTCAGGAGCAACGGTGAAGGAGAATGCTTCTTCAATCCAGACCGTGGCGATATTTGTACAAACGGTTGTCTCGTCAAAAGAGATACAAACCCTGTTTTGTATCACCTGTGATGAGTTCAGGAAATTGTGCAGACTGACAGCATACAGGATATAACCGGTGGAGTTGTCTGAAAAATCAGGATCGGCATTTGGCAGTCTGATACCGTCGAAATACCACCTGACAAATCCCTGATCTCTCAGGAGCTGATATCCATGGCTCGCATCAATGACCCGGAGCGTTGAGGCATCAAAGCGCGGATCGAGCGTATCGCGAATCACCAGATTCTGAACCGTATCTGTTCCGTTATTCTCGAAGCGAATGAGGAATACCACTTCGGCGCCGGCTGCGACCTCCGCCGTGGAGAAGTACGCACTGCCAATCACCTGCAGATCATTTTGTGCGGCGAGCGGAGGAGTTGTGATTCCCGGAAAAAAGAGAATCAGCCAAAGTGCCAGTTTATTCATGCCCAACAGTTTTTCAGGGCTGTTCTGAAACCGTAACCGGATCCGATTTGAAAGTCCGAAGGTAAAGATATTTTGTATTTCACCAATGTTTTGGCAATAATTCAATATTATTCGATTTTAAAGCCCTCCCCTATCCCCAACCGCATTAAATTTGCGGCGCGCATGAAAAATTACCTCGATCAGGCCATTACGCTCACCTTACTGGCGCTGTTCTTGTTGATCAGCCTCTCCTACCTGCCAGCTAATCTGTCGCCCGGCGGGTTCACGCTGCGCAGCATGGATATTTTTTCCGATGTGCGTACAGATGCAGTCCTGCCTCTTGAGCAATCCGGACTGGCGGAAGGACCGAGTTATGATACAACCTATTACAGCCCTTCCGACACTGCCGGGTGGGCCAGTATGGATTCCTCTGCCAGAGCAATGGCTTACGGCGTTGATACTGCTGACTACGGGCGTATTATTGAGGACTATACATACGCGCGGCGAGGTCTGGCCAATTTTTTCAACAGTCTGGATTCAGTCAGGTACGGCA
>CAIYFY010000514.1 GCA_903925535.1 uncultured Bacteroidota bacterium
AACAGTCGCTTTATCAAGGTCTTTCAATTACTGGAAGAGCGCGGCGCCATTGTTAAAAATGACCGCGCTGGCAAGGGTGTCGGTGATGTGGCGGAAAAGGTACTTGGCAACAAGGCCTACGGTCATATTATAAGGGCATTCCTGAATCCTGATAACAAGCGGGTGATTGATTACGGACAGGCACAATCATTCTGTCGGGCTTATGACGTAAATGAAGCGTGGCTTTTGCACGGAATAGGCCATCCATTCGGTTTTGACGAGCCGGGAGAGGCTTTTTCAGCAGACCGAATGATCAGTGAGGCTGGTGGAAATATTCTTTACACTACAGTCAGGGCCTTTGCGGGTGCCACAGTAGGTGGAGAAAACCCTGAAGGAAGTACCTACTTTTCCATTCCGGGTGTATCCGGCTACGGACTGGTTGCTTTCCAGATTGACGGTAACTCCATGGATCCTGTTATTAAAAACTCGGATATCGTTGTTTGTCGTCCGCTGGAAGGGATGAATGAGGTGCGTGACAACGAAATATACACGGTGCGCTCGGACGGGTATGTCTGGGTAAAATACGTCCAGAAAATTCACAATAACCGCGGTGTTGTTGTCAGGTTGAAGCTCATTTCGGCCAACTATTTCGACAACGATCCATTTGAAGTTGATGTAAACGAGTCAACACGCCTTTTCAAGGTGGTACGAAAAATCAGCAACGTCTGATTGACATTCCAGAAAATGCACTCCGGATTGCCTCCGGATCAGGTTGCGCCACTCATCTGTCCTGCATTCACTCAGGCACGGAACGATGCGTCGTGACTGCCAAAATATTTATCCTGCTGTTTATTGTTTCGGCGTCTCCCGGCGTAATGCACGGAGAGGCGCTTTTTTGCTTCAGTTTCGTACGTCTTCTCCCCAACCCAGTTTTTCTCTGATCGTATTCAGAAAGGTTACATCCTGCAACTGTACCAGTCTGGTCTTGAAGTCGTTTTTCCTCAGGGCAATCTGATGATGTGCATTTATCAGCTCAAAGCGAGAGTCAAGCGAACAGATAAAGTTCTCCGCGCGTCCCTCAATCTCAAAAGATATGACCGATTCATCGGAAATAACAATGGGCCGTACGTTCAGATTGTGCGGGGCTACCGGCGTAATGACGAAATTGCCCGAACCGGGAAATACAACCGGGCCTCCACAGCTGAGTGAGTAGCCGGTACTGCCAGTCGGAGTCGCAATAACCAGACCATCAGCCCAGTATGAATTCAGATAGTCACCGTTCAGGTAGGTATGAATAGTGATCATGGAGGAGGTGTCCCGCTTGAGCAGGGTACAATCGTTAAGGGCATAAGGCATCTCCCCGAAAAGCGGCGGATTGCTTTCCATGTACAACATGACGCGCTCAATGATAACGAACCGGTTATTCACCAGTTTGTCAATGGCATCTCTTACCTGCTGTTTGTCGGTAGTCGCCAGGAAGCCCATGCGCCCCAGATTAATACCGAGCATGGGTACTCCCGAATCCCTGACAAGCGTGACGCCCGACAGCATAGTGCCATCTCCACCAAGCACTACTGCGAAGTCTATGCGTCTGGAACTGAAATCGCGATAACTGTCGAAGGTCGCACAGGCAGTTTTAAAGTGAATGTGTTTTTTTATTTCATCGAAGTAGGGGGTATAGACATGAATTTCCGCTTCAGCCTCCGAGAGGCTGTCGAACAGCTCCTGAATGTAAGGCTGATCCTTATCCTTGAACTGCCTGCCGTAAACAAGCACATGCATATGATGACACTGTTGATTGAGTTAAAGTTCCCGTTTTCGACAAAGGTCGTTGCAGGCAAGCGGTAATTGTGGGCGCAATATAGCTACCTCTCGTGAAACTATTGAATACGAACACGCCCTCATCCATTTTTTCCCGTTCTGGCTGCTTCCGGAACCATGCTCATGGCATATTCGCTCAGTGCTGTAATAGTTAATGACGGATTTACCCCAAGGTTGCAGGGTACTACAGACCCGTCAAGGATGAAAAAGTTTTTATATCCATGAACCTCAAACCTGTCGTTCACTACTCCTTCAGACGAAGAAGTGCCCATCGGACATCCGCCGAGAATGTGTGCTGTGGAGGCCATCCCAAAAATTATTTCAGTAGCTGCGTTTTGCGGCACTCCGTTTACTTTCCGGGCATACCGGTGCAGTGCATCCTGTCCGGCCGGTATGAAACTGGGCACTTTGGTGCCGGTGTCATTCCTGAACGCAAGTCTGGAGCCAAACACCCCGCGACGCAATGTCATCCGCATGGCATTGGGCAGTGACTGCATGATGAGGAATATAATCGAATTACGGGCAGGGTTTTTCTGAAAGGCCGCCCGCAGATTGCGTACGGGTGAGGAAATTACGTTTGAGAGCATTTTTCCGATTCGCAAAAACGGTGTGCCGTTGCCGGCAGCAGGCAGCGCCAGTTTGAACAACGCCCCGGATTTATCCGGAAATTTGCACAATTCTATATGTGTGTTTTCATCAACATCAAAAATACTGCTGATGGCAATACCATGGTTGAGCTTTCTGTCTGCACCAATAACGCCGGAAAGCATTTCAGAGTTGGTGAGCAGGTTCTCTCCAAGTCTGTCACTCAAATCGGGCAGAGTTTGGTGTATGTGTTTCTGCCTGAGTAGCAGGTCGAGTGTGCCCAGTACACCTCCACTGACCACAATACCGTCACAGGTGAATGTAGCGGTGCGTTTCCTGAACCAGTTTGTAGAAGATCTTGTACTGATGCTGTACCCGCCTCCCGGAAGCGATTCAATGCGGGTTACCTCCGTCTCAGGCTCAATACGGGCACCATATTCCTTTTCAGCCAGCCATAAATAGTTCTTGTCCAGTGTGTTCTTGGCATTGAACCGGCAACCTACCATACATCCGGCGCATTCAGTGCATCCCCGTCTGAGCGGCCCTTTGCCGTTGAAGTACGGGTCTGTCTCAACCTGAGGGTCGCCCTGATATACAGCCACATAGTCAACACGCTTGTAGGTATCGCCTCGCCCAAGCTCTTCTGCCACCGACTTCAGCACCAGATCTTCGGCATTCTCTTTTTCGTAGCGGGAGGCGCCGAGCATAGCCAGTGCACGCTGATAATGGGGCGCCAGCGTTTCCTTCCAGTTTTTCATGTGCGACCACACCGGATTCTGATAGAACGATTCCCTGGGCATCATCAGGGTGTTGGCGTAAACCAGTGATCCCCCGCCGACACCGACGCCACTCAGGATAAAAACCTCCCTGAAAAAACTCAGCCGCAGAAATCCAAAGCACCGAAGTGCCGGAGCCCACAGGTATTTGCGCAGATTCCAGTTGGTACGCGGGAAATCAGACGATTCCCAGCGCCGGCCTTTTTCTATGACCAGCACACTGTAACCTTTTTCTGAAAGACGCATGGCAGACACAGATCCGCCGAAACCTGACCCAACGACAATGTAATCATAATGATTTTTCATACCAAATCCAATTATGACGCCCGGAGCCTTCCCGGCCGTATCTGTTGGCAAAATTATGCAAAGAAATCCCATTCCAGGCGTAGTAATCTTTTCATTACCTTCGCCCGCTGTTTTTCAGGCAAAACGTATGCGCGAAAAAATAAATGAGATTCTGGACAAGATCCAGACTGCCCGCAACTGGATTTATGTCAAGTCGGCCCCACTCCGCGACTTGTGGAACCGTATTCTGGCTCCGGTAAGGCCCTTCCTTGATCCGTTGGCAATGAAATGGGCTGAACTGACCGCCCCCCTGCGCGCCCGCTGGAACGTATTCAAAAGTCAGTATCCACGCACAGGGACTGCACTTGGATGGACAGGAACGGCTCTCCGGTGGGGAGTCAACTTTCTGATCTTTCTGATTCTGGGTGTCTGGATCGGGCTCTTCGGTCGCCTCCCGTCGAGTGAAGAATTGCGCAATATTGAAACGGCCAATGCGACTGAAGTATACAGCGCCGACAGTGTGCTCATTGGCAAGTATTATATGGGAGAAAACCGGACGCAGGTTTCTCTGGACAACATATCACCCTACATTATCAATGCGCTGATTGCTACCGAAGACAAGCGCTTTCTGGAGCACAGCGGTATTGATTTTACCAGTTTATTGCGTGTCGGATATGGTGTGCTCAGCGGGAAAGGCATGGGCGGAGGCTCCACACTCAGTCAGCAACTTGCAAAAAATCTGTACGGCCGGAAAAATTATTACATACCCGGCGTCAGTATCCTGATCAATAAAATCAGGGAGAACTTCATTTCTGTTCGTCTGGAACGTATCTATGACAAGCAGGAACTGCTCAGTCTTTATCTCAATACTGTTCCATTTGGTGGCGATATTTATGGTATCAGTGTGGCATCAAAGGCATATTTCAATAAAAAGCCGAGGGAACTCACTGTTGATCAGGCTGCAACGCTTGTCGGAATGCTCAAAGGTACCAGTATCTACCATCCGGTGCGCCGCCCCGAACGCGCCAGAGAACGCAGGAATGTGGTGCTGAGGCAGATGGTCAAAAACGGACATCTGTCTGAACAGGAATATAGCGAACTGAGCGCAAAACCGCTCGGAGCCAAAAATTACAATGTTGACGGGAGCAATGATGGTCTGGGCACTTACTTCAGAGAATATCTCCGTACAGAATTGATGCCGCGCCTGCTCAAGGACAGGAAGGATGACGAGGGCGAGCCCTACAACTTGTATACCAGCGGCCTGAAAATTTATACCACACTCGACAGCAGGCTGCAGCAGTTTGCCGAAGATGCCGTTCAGAAGCACATGGGCGAGCTCCAGGGGCAGTTTGACCAGCACTGGAAGAATGAAAAAAAGGAAAAGCCCTGGGGCGACGACAAATGGATTGACCAGCAGGTAAGAAACAGCGTCAGGTGGAGTACCATGAAGGATGACGGGCTCTCTGATGAGCAAGTCTATTCTGCATTCCAGCAGCCGGTCAGAATGACTATATACTCGTGGAAAAACGGAGGATCAGAGCAGGATACGCTCATGACACCGCTCGACTCGGTGCGCTACTATTTCTGTCTGCTCAACTGCGGCTTCATGTCCATGGAACCCAAAACCGGATATATTCGCTCATGGGTTGGTGGAATTAATTTCAAATACTTTAAACTCGATCATATCGAGGGTACCAGGCGACAGGTGGGCTCCACCTTCAAGCCAATTGTTTATGCCGCTGCATTGCAGGACAGCATGACACCATGCTCCTATATTCCCAACGAGATCAAGAAAATTGTTGACTGGGAACCTCATAATGCCGATGGATTCTACGGAGGCTGGTACTCTCTTGCCGGCGGACTTACCAAATCGGTTAATGTGGTAGCAGCACAACTGATTGAAAAGGTAGGGATTCAGGCAACTATTGATCTGGCCAAAAAGATGGGAATAACCAGTGAAATGAAGCGCGAATATGGTATCAGCCTGGGCGCAGCCGATATCTCTCTGTACGAAATGATGAAGGTGTACGGATGTATCGCCAACAAGGGGCTGAGGCCCGAACCAGTGGCTGTGCTGAAAGTGCTGGATCGGGAGGGGAATGTTATATATGATTATCGGAGCGAGCTTGCCTCGAATCCGCTCATGGGCCCGCACGAGCGAGCGCTCACGGAGGTGGAGGCTGCCACTATGGTGGAAATGATGAAAAAAGTGGTGAATCAGGGCACGGGGGTGCGGCTTCGTCGTTACGTAAGCTATGATTCACAGTTTGCAGGCAAAACAGGCACTACCCAAAACCAGTCAGATGGCTGGTTCATATGCTTTAATCCCGTACTTGTCACGGGAGCATGGGTAGGTGGCAGCAGTCCGGCGGTGCGGTTCCGTTCCATGTACCTGGGGCAGGGCTCTGCCATGGCACTTCCTATTGTGGGCAACTTCTGGAACAGTGTGGCCACAAAAGGAGGCAAACTGACCAGGATGCTGGCGGAGCGATTCCCTGACCCACCCGAAGAGGCACTATTCGGCTGCGAACCCTGGATCAGTATTGCTCCGGATTCATTCCATATAGTTACGGCTGTGCAGGATTCGGTTCTCAGAGATTCTCTGATAAGGCTCTATACGACACCTCCCGATGAAAATGATGCGGAGGCTGTGGAAGGAGGGGCGGTTCCGGCAGGAAACACACCTGACCAGTAACTCAGTCTTCAAAAAAGCCGGCGCTCGATCCAACCCAGTCGCGGCCCTTGTTGTAGCGTACTCCAACCATCTCGCCCTTGCTCATGCGAACGAGATTGTTGACCAGTCTGGGCTTGTCCCAGTCCCTGTGCCAAACCATCATCATTCTGATTTCGCATTTGGATGGCTCATCCGGGTTGATTGTCTCTACCCCGGCGACATACTCGACTTTTCGCTGAAGGATATAGTTCCCCGGATCAGCCA
Organism: uncultured Bacteroidota bacterium; assembly: GCA_903925535.1. Taxonomy (GTDB): domain Bacteria; phylum Bacteroidota; class Bacteroidia; order Chitinophagales; family Saprospiraceae; genus M3007. The sequence continues at coordinate 6,385 of CAIYFY010000514.1, forward strand.
CCGACGCTATGTCCTCACGGGTAACGTTAATTTGAACTCCCTGACCGGAAAATGAAAACAGGGGTTTGAGTACCCAGTTTTCAGGGTCATCGGGAATAGACTTCAGGTCGCTCACAAAATGTGTTTCCGGTACAAATTCGCTGTTGATAAATGGCAGTGAGTGTTTGGAAATACGGAAAAACCAGTTGGGGTGCCCCACCCATTCTGCATTTACTTCCGAAGTGAGATCCCATTCACGGGGCAGATCTGCTCGTTTTTCGAGCTCGTCGAATATGATCCGGTTGTATATCCGCTCAATACCAACCCTGCGTCCGTTCTCATCCAGATAATACAGATCGCGACCCTCTCTCTTCAGTTTGGATAAGCAGAGCACCTTCAGACCCAGGTGCTTTCTGGTGCCCCAGAAGTCAATTCTTGTATTCTGTTTTTCCGGTTCGATTTCAAGCAGTACTACATTCTCCGGATGCGAGTCGCCGATGATGACATCGCGCATCAGATTCAGGTATCCGGTTTCATCAAGCCCGCCAAACAAGTGGGAATAACCGGGTGGAATATCAAAATGCTTCCTGTATGACGTGGCGAGCAGGTGCTGAAAGAAATATAACGAAGGAAACCCCTGCATTTCAATAAGCTGTGGTGTGAAATCGCCATTCCCGTCGCGACAGATTCCGAAATCGAGTTGCAGAAACGTGGTGTGTTCATCCTCGTTCGGTACGCGCAGTTGTGCAGGCAGGGCACTTTCACTCCGCTCGCGAAAGCCGGGAGCAGTGATCACGGAACAAATATCCTCAACTCCCCTGAACAACCTGTCACGCAGGTATGCCGGTACAAAAACAGGTGTCTCGGAAATCCTGAAAGTACAGGGCTCTCCGTAGGCAGTATTCATTGTGCGCAGAAAATCCTCGTATTTTTCCTGGGAAAAAGATGCATTGAATCTCCTTCTTGTTTCGCTGTGCATAATCAGTTTTGCTTTGTTCAGGGCGAAGATGATGATTTTCTGAAAAAAAAATCAATCAGATTTCGTCATTGTGAAGAAACAGGGATTCATGTACGCTGCATTGCCGTACATTTGCCATCTTTTGTATTCATGGCGCCCAATGCCCTGGTTATGCCCGATCTGATTTCACAAATTAAGCCGGATAACATCCCCCAGCATATAGCCATCATCATGGATGGAAATGGCCGTTGGGCCAAAAAACGGGGTATGCCCCGCGTAGTGGGTCACCACAGCGGTGTAAGGAGTGTCCGGGAGGTAACGGAAGCTGCCGCCCAGGCAGGTGTCAGGTATCTCACCCTGTACGCATTCAGTACTGAGAACTGGAATCGTCCGCCTGCTGAGGTGACAGCGCTGATGTCGCTGCTGGTGGAGACGATTAAAGGAGAAATCCGCGACCTGAACCGGAATGGTGTCAGGCTGATGGCAATTGGAGAGCTTGAGTCGCTTCCCGAGGCTACTTACAATACGCTGATGGAAGGCCTTGAGTCAACCCGCCACAATACCCGCATTACACTTGTTCTGGCACTCAATTACTCGTCGCGCTGGGAACTCGCGCGCGCCGCACGTATGTTGGCCCAACAGGTGCAGTCAGGCCACCTGAATCCGTCGGACATCAATGAAAAAGTGTTTGAAAGCGCGCTGGCTACCCACGGGATTCCCGACCCTGACCTGCTCATCAGAACAAGCGGTGAAGCACGCCTGTCCAATTTTCTGCTCTTTCAGAGTGCCTATGCGGAGCTGTATTTCACGCATGTATTCTGGCCCGATTTCGGCAAGAATGAGCTTTATGAAGCTATCATAAACTACCAGCAACGCGAAAGAAGATTTGGCAAGACGAGCGAGCAAATTAAATCCTGATATAGTCGGGGGGCTACAACATGCCGTTTCTTCCGAATATCTGCCGTTAAATAAATCAGGTTTTTTTTCAGACCGGGTTTAACTCAGGTTGTGTAACTTTATCCTGCCGATTGTCCCGGTCTTCAAGCCGGACAGCAGCGCCAATTTTCCTTTATTCCCAAATTCGATCCGATATAGCAACATCAAGAACGCTACAGAGAGTAACTATTCATCCGCAAACACTCTTGTTGCTATGAGTACTGAAGGCATCCTTCAATTTTTAATCCCGACGATGTTCATCCTGCCCTGCTCTGCGCAGTCGAACCGGTTCTACGACAATGATCCGGTAAAGGGTAGTTTCTCAGGTTATGTACAGCCTGAAAGAGATGGTGACTTGCTTTCGGTCAGTACCGACGGATACCTCCCCGACTATGACGAAACGGGAGATCCTTCTTTTGATCCGGAAAACGGCAGTGTCACAATCTATGCTGTTATAGCAGGTGTGGGTGTGTATCCCACCATGCCGAAACTCGCCTATGCGGCCTCCGATGCGTTCCGGTTCTATGATCATCTCACCAGCCCTCAGGGAGGAGCTGTGCCTGATGATAATATACGGTTGCTGCTCGATGAGGATGCTTCTCGTTCGGGGATACTGGGCGCAGTAAGGGAAATCGCGGCTGAGGCCGATGACAACGACGTTATCATGTTCTACTTCAGCGGTCACGGACTTTCAGGAGCTTTCCTCCCCTCCGACTTCAACGGAACACAGAACAGGATTCCACACAGCATGATTGCGAAAATCATGGAACGCAGCCGGGCACGACACAAAATTTGTATCGCAGACGCCTGCTTCAGTGGTATTCAGGAAGAAGCTTATGGCCTGACAGCCAAAGGCGCCAGTGCGTCGCTTGACAATTTTTACGATTCATTCGAACACGCAGAAGCAGGAACAGCCTTCTTTATGTCATCAACAGCGATGGAAGCTTCCTGGGAGGACAGAGATCTCCGTCAGGGTGTTTTTACCTTTTTCCTTATTGAAGGTATGAGCGGGATGGCTGATTACGACGACAACGGTGTGGTGGAAATGCGCGAACTTTACAGATATGTACGCAAAAAAGTGAACCGGTACACCGATGGACGTCAGACGCCTGTCCTCACCGGTAATTACGACGGAACCATGCCTGTATCGGTCGGATGGTAGCTACCCCCGTTACAACGGCGACCAATTATTCGTATCTTTGCGGCGAACTATTCAACTTGTCTGACCATGTTTGCCAATGTAAAAGCCGCCCTGCAGGCAGAATTGCAGGGCATCAGAGACGCCGGACTTTACAAGGAAGAGCGCATCATCACCTCCCATCAGGGACCTGTGATAGATACTACAGCGCAGCACGAAGTACTCAACTTCTGCGCCAATAATTATCTGGGGCTCAGTAGCCATCCCGAAGTGACAGAGGCCGCCATCGAGGCAATCAGAACACACGGATACGGTCTCTCCAGCGTGCGGTTTATCTGTGGAACACAGGATATCCACAAAAAACTAGAACACAGTATAGCCGATTTCCTCGGCACCGAAGATACCATACTTTACGCGGCGGCTTTCGATGCCAACGGCGGATTGTTCGAACCCCTGCTCGGGGCCGAAGATGCCATCATCAGTGACGAACTGAACCACGCAAGTATCATAGATGGTATCCGTCTGTGCAAAGCTCAGCGCTGGCGCTATAAGCATAATGACATGAATTCTCTGGAGGATTGCCTGAAGGAGGCCGCCGCCGCCGGAGCCCGCAGAAAACTCATCTTCACCGACGGCGCATTTTCCATGGATGGCACCATCGCCCAGCTCGATAAAATATGTGATCTGGCCGATCGCTATGAAGCCATGGTCGGAATTGACGAGTGTCACGCCTCCGGTTTTCTCGGCAAAACAGGCCGCGGAACTCACGAGCACAGGGGTGTCATGGGCCGTGTGGATATCATCACAGGGACACTAGGCAAAGCACTCGGCGGTGCCAGTGGCGGTTTCACCTCCGGAAGGAAAGAAATCATCGAAATGCTTCGCCAGCGGTCCAGACCATACCTGTTCTCCAATACCGTAGCTCCCAGCATCGTCGGAGCCAGCATCAAGGTAATGGAACTGCTCAGCAGCACCACAGAACTGCGCGATAAACTGGAACGCAATACAAAGTGGTTCCGAGCCGCCATTACAGAAGCAGGATTCGATATTATTCCCGGTGAACACCCCATCGTGCCAATCATGCTCTACGACGCACCACTGGCGCAGGAGTTCGCACGTCGCCTGCTCAGCGAAGGCATATATGTAATCGGTTTCTTCTATCCGGTTGTACCACAGGGCAAAGCACGCATCAGGGTGCAGCTGTCTGCAGCGCACGAACAGGAACATCTCGAAAAAGCGGTAGCCGCCTTCACAAAAACAGGAAAGGAACTCGGCGTTCTTTCATGAAAAAGTCAGCTACACCCTGGCAGGACAAGCTGCACAAAAACCAGCCTCCCGTAATCAAGGAAGGCCCGGAGAAGTGGAATATCCGCTTCGGTGGCCCCCGCATGCTCATTGCCAGCCCCGAGCTTGTGTATGAAAAAATTAAAACCATACCAAAAGGGGAGGTAATGACGATGAAGGAGCTCAGGGCAAGACTGGCCGAAGATTTTGACGCTGATTATACCTGTCCGCTAACCACGGGTATCTTCCTCAGAATCGCCGCTGAAGCAGCCGAGGAAATGACCACAGCCGGTAATCGTCCGGAATTGCCCTGGTGGAGGGTCATTCCGGACGACCATCGGCTCAACAATCGCCTGCCAGGCAATGGAGTACTTCAGGCCGGTCGGCTCAGAGATGAAGGTTTCAGGATAGAAACAAAGGATATGACAACTTTCAGAGTGTTACTTTGATGTAATCTATGGAAAACGAAACCTCTCCCCAGTCAGCAAGACTACGGTGTGTGATTGTTGAGGACGAACCTCTGGCAGCAGAAATACTCACCGAATATATAGAGCAGATCCCTTTTCTGCAGCTCACGCATGTGTGTCACGATGCTATCCATGCACTCGACGTACTAAGGCAAAATCCGGTGGACGTGCTGTTTCTGGATATCAATCTGCCCAAACTCAACGGACTCGATTTCCTTAAAAATCTGCTGAATCAACCAAGGGTCATTATCACCAGCGCTTACCACCAGTTCGCAGTGGAAGGCTTCAATATGCAGGTTACCGACTATCTCCTTAAGCCTGTTGACTTCGAGCGCTTCCTGAAAGCAGCTGACAAGTTACTTCTCCCACAGCGGATACCCGATTTGTCGCCCGTCTCAAAGGCTGTCGGAGCTCCACCCAGGCCCTACTATTTCTTCAATATCAACAAAAGGTCGGTAAAAATATTTCTCGATGAAATCCTGTACATCGAGAGTCTGAAGGATACGGTTGCTATTGTTACTTCAGATAAAATCTATCATACCCACTACCAGCTCGGAGAGCTTGAGTCATTCCTGCCGGATGAGCAGTTTTTGCGTATCCACAGGTCGTTTATGATCGCCATTGATAAAATCCAGACGTTCTCGGCTACCGAAATTTCAGTGGCAAACCGTCGCCTGCCAGTGGGCAGAAGCCATAAATCATATGTAATGAATCGCCTGGGAAAGAAGTAGATGCTGTATTTTCTGTACAGTTAAGTCATTTTAAACTATTTTTGCTCCACGACAATTCTATCAGGTCGTCCAAATACTCATTTTGTCAAGATTGAATACTCCTGAATAATAAATCTCCAAACGATCAGGGTCCGCTGCTGCGCCGCCTCACTGACAACCTGTCCAGATGGGTCTTCACTGACTTTGAGCAGGCTGCCGCCGCTATGAACGAGCTTTCCGGACTGCTCACTCCGCTCAGTCCGTTCGATATGCGTCTGACGTACCACAGAAGTGCCTCATTTCTGGAAAATCAGTGGCACCGCTATGACCAGTCACTGTTACATGCTCAACTGGCCATCGGCATTCTCGAAAATCTCGCCGACTCAGGCGGACTTGCAGAAATATGGGCCGATGTGGCTGCCACTTACCTCAATCAGCGCAACTGGGCCGCTGCCGAAGATGCACTGGCACGATCACGCCGCTATCTGGCCCTGGGTGTTCCCGCGCATCTGAACGCGCACGTTGCCTGCCGTGAAGGGTTTCTGCACCTGCACCTCAGCAATAACCGTCAGGCACTCGATTGCCTGATGGATGCAGAAAAGGCCCAGATCGGCCTGAATGACCAGTCAAACCTGAAGGATTTTTATATAAAAACGCTGATACTGAGCGGGCTGGGCGGGCTTTACGAGAAGCTCGGAGAAAAGGAAAAAAGTCTCGATGCATACAGAAGTGTACTTCCTGTTGTTGAAAGATATAACCTTCGCCCGCGTATCAGCTGGCACTACCTGAATGCCGGCCGTGCAGCCATGTCTAGAAATGAGGCAGAACAGGCACAATCATATTTCGAAAAAGCACTGAAGTTTGCCGGCGCCAGTGAGTCAGAAGCCAAGGCACACGCACTCAGTAACCTGGGGCTCCTGGCTATGCTGTCGGATCAGGTTGTACGTGCTTTCAACCTGTTCGGACAAGCCGCCGCGCAATATGATACACCCACGAAGCCTGCCGACTTCAATAATTTGTCCAAAATCGAGTTTTGGCGCGCAGAACTCTACCTCGGTCAGGATGATAATACAAGCGCCGAAACACATTTTAAAAAAGCATGGGAAATAGGCCAGAAAGGTAATGACATCTATCATCTCGGCGAAGTTGGCCAAAGTCTGGCCGACTTTTACGCCGGCAGAGGAGATTATGAACGTGCTTATATCTGGCAGGGTAAAGTCACCACGCTGAATCGGGAATACTTTGACCAGCTCCGTGACCACGAAAGAAATGAAATCGAGGCGCGTTATCACCTGGAGAGAAGCCGCCAGGAAGCTCAGATGGCAAAGTTGCGTGTGGCCGGACTGCAACTGAGGGCACTGAGGGCTCAGATGAATCCGCACTTCATGTTCAATGTCCTGAACGCTATTCAGGGACTGGTCACCTCGGGACGAAATGCAGACGCCGAGTCTTATCTGGCCAAATTCGCCAAAATGATGCGGCATACACTGGAATACTCCGGACTGGAAGTGGTATCCGTCGAACAGGAGATTGAATTTCTGGATCGCTATCTCGATATAAACAGGAAACTCAGATTCCGCGATCGCCTCGACTTCCAGATTATCGCTCCGCCAGACCAGGATCTGGAGGAATTGTTTATCCCCACTATGATTATTCAGCCATTTGTGGAAAATGCCATCGAGCATGGTCTCCGACCCAGACAGGAAGGACGACTCACTGTCCGGTTCGAAATGATAGACCGCGATGAAAATATGATCAGATGCATCGTGGAAGACAATGGTGTGGGTATCAATAAAGGCCGTGAGAAGCAGGCATCACAGGTCGGTTTTCAGAAGCACCGCTCCCGTGGTATGGAAATAACAGAGGAGCGCCTGAAATTGCTGCACGAACTTCAGGATACTAAAGACATCAATTTCATACAGATTACCGACATGACCGAACTTGGCTACACAAATGCCAGCGGAACCAGGGTCGAGGTAATTCTCCCTCTTCTGCCCGACCCGATCAATTAAGATTATTCCACTTTTATTTCGTCGGCAAATACCCAGCACGGATAACCCCTGCCCTTGTGATCATCAGGGCACATTCCCCTGGTTTCTCCGATTATCCGTATGTAACGGCCTTTTATGCCTTCGGTTTTCACCATAAAGTCTGACTGAATAACGCCTTTTTCCGAGGGCGACACGCTGCATACATAAGTGCCCGCCGGTGTGAAATGCTGCCCGTCTTCGGAAATCTCCACCTGCACACGCTTCGGAAAAAATATCCACGCATTCTCGTCCTGAATGAATCCGGTTGATACGCTGCTGATTTTACGCGAGTTGCCGAGATCTACCACAAAATCGAGGTTCACACCCTCAAAACCCTGCCAGTCGCCAGTTCTGAAGTCGGTCTTGCTGCCGCGAATACCATCTATAAGCCCTTCATCACCACGGGCAGTGTACTGCGGATTGTACTTCGTATTGTACCTGACTACATTCAAACCTTCGGGTATTTTCGAAAAAATTGCATACAACTCGGGACTCTCTTCTCCATCTTTTTTACTGATTGCGTACAAAACAGCACTGCTGTTCAACCGGATGGGGCCGTCATAGCGTATGTAGCCGGCGCGCTTTAAGTCCGTATTTCCTGTTGCAATCAGATAGTATATTTCTGCGGAAGTATCCAGACAGCCAAGTTCCACTGACTGTTCTCCCCGAAATGACCGCTTCCCACTGGCGACAAAAGGAGTAGGTGGCGCTCCGTTTATATCAACAGCGGATACCGGTCTGTCGGCCTCTGCAGATCCCCATGACGAGGGCTTGTCGCTCATTTCGAGAATCAAACGGCCTCCATTCAGCAGTGTTTCATGGGTAATCCTGTTCGCCGACCATTCTGTACCATTTAGCTCGGCACTTTTTATGTATATGC
>CAIYFY010000515.1 GCA_903925535.1 uncultured Bacteroidota bacterium
ACGAGTTACTCCGAACCCGCAGGTTCGCGCCAAACTTCACCATCATGACTGCCGACAAGGATGATCCGAGATTCGACAGATTTTATGTAAACGGCAACGAAACCAGGTACTTTATCGGGCTTTTTCTCACCGACATGCCCTCGTACATGGCACTGGGTTTCGAGTGCCGGGATGTGCATCTAACCCCTGCACCCAATGAACATTATACCAAATTGTATGTTTTCAGAGAGTCCCGGGGGCCAAAGGCAACTTTCGGACCATTCGTCTGGGGAAAAAACGCACCACTTTATCAACGTCTGAACAGGCAAAAGAGCCTGTCAGAGAAAATTTTCGGTGAAATAAAGGACGCAAACACCCGCTGGTTGTCACCTCCCGACCACACCGGAGCCGGAAAAGTAATTGCCTGGACGCAGGATTCTGACGCGCGCTATATCTTTGCGGCCAATCTGGACCAGGAAAACACCCGGCCCATCGAATTCGACTTTCCCGCGGGCAGCTGGAAACTGCTGTTTTCTTCAGTTCATGCTTCTCCCGCCGATCGGAATTCGGTTATACCCGGCACTGCAATCGGAGCAGGCGAATGTCTTGTTTGGGAAAAAGCCTGATAATCAGCACAATAATAAATGATCCCGTGCGTTTCAGTGAACGAAATTGATTTCAAAACTCTCTTTAAATATGAAAAACTGGCAAAAATTCATTGCTTTCGCCCTGATGGTGGCTCTCTTCGTGTTGGAATCCTGTAACCGCGGCTACGGATGCCCCGGTGCTGACCTGTAAACCACATTACAAACCAGCAGTAATGGGTAATATTACCTGGATTCCAGTCAGTACCCGTCAACAGGTAGATGACATTGCAGCAAGGTCTGAAACACTGCCCTGTCTCATTCTCAAACACAGCACAACCTGCAGCATCAGCGCCATGGCAAAGTACCGCCTCGAGGATGACTGGCCGTTCGGCACTGATGAACTCGAAGCTTATTATCTCGACTTGCTCAGTCATCGGGATGTTTCGGCATATATCGCCGAAAAATTTTCCGTTCATCACGAATCGCCACAGATTTTGCTGATCAGAAACGGCGACTGTTTCTTCGACGCATCTCACTTCGACATCACTATCCCTGAAATCAGGGAAGCGCTCTGATGTCTGATTTGTCACTGACGATTCCGGCATCCTGCCGCTAATCGTCAGTGACGAATTGCCGTGAATGGCAGTAAAAACGTATATTTGTACGATGCAGCACTTCCGGGTCTTTTGGCGTCTCATTTTTTTTATCTGCTACACCAGCTGGACCGTTGCCAAAATCTGGTTGGCCAACATCCTGTTAGGCAGCAATATCGCGCGCTCCATGCGCATCAGGCGTGTCTGGGCATCCAGACTTCTCGAAAAAACCGGGGTAGCCATCAGTGTAACCGGAACTCCGCCCTCCTTTCCCTGTATCATCACAGCCAATCACAGATCCTATATTGATCCCATCCTCATGTTGCAGGATGTAGATGCTTTTCCCGTTGCAAAAGCCGAGATAGCCAGCTGGCCGGTCATTGGCAAGGGTGCTGCGATGGCCGGAATACTCTACCTCCGGAGAGAGGATGTCAGAAGCAGAGCCGAAACGCTGACAGAGATTCAACAGGTTGTTCAGCGCGGCAATCCCGTGATAATCTTTCCTGAGGGAACTACATCAGGTCTTCCGGGAACCCTCCCGTTCAAGCCGGGTGTATTCAAACTGGCGGCGAGAGCCGGCATCCCCGTCGTGCCGGTCGCAATTTGTTTCCACGATCCGCTCGATTACTGGGTGGGAAAAGAAGGCTTCCTGAGTCATGCCAGCCGCAGATTCCGCGAAAAGAAAATACCTGTTACGCTGCACTACGGTCCTGCCATAACCAGCGCCGATCCGGATGATTTGTCGGGCCAGGCCAGAAACTGGAT
>CAIYFY010000516.1 GCA_903925535.1 uncultured Bacteroidota bacterium
ATGAGCGCCCGGAACTCCAGTTTGTTTTTAATCGGATCGTACTCCAGCGTGACGACACGGCCGAGCATGTAGGGCTCTTCGGTCTCTATCTCTTCCAGCATGAAACGCTTGCGCCCCTGAAGAATTGCCGTGGTGGAGCCATCGGGCATCTTCAGCAGCTTCAGTATGCGGGCAATAGTGCCTACCTTGTAGAGATCCCTCGAAGTAGGTGATTCTATTTTGACGTCTTTTTGCGATAATACTCCGATATATCTGCTTTCTTCGTAAGCCTTCTGTACAGCACGGATACTCTTGTCGCGACCCACGGTGATAGGGGTGACAATGCCGGGAAACAGGACGGTATTCTTCAGGGGAAGTATGGGGAGGATGTCGGGAAAGACCTCGCCGACTTTTTCGTCATCTTCTTCCAGTGAGAAAAGAGGAACGAAATCGGGCTCGTCGTCCGACTGATTTGTCATCAACCAATTATCGAACATATTCATATTGTCTCAGAAATCTGATTTTAAGGTTTTGGGTGAAATGGACTTGTAACGCCAAAAACGGCCGGATAATTCCAAAGTCTGAAAATTTCATCCCACAATAATAGGGATAAAAGTCCGGAAAATATCCGTCACCCCTCAAGTAAATTGATATTTGTGTCAGAATGGCAACATTCCGGCCCACAAATTCCGGAACCTCATATTGTCAATTAACTTGCCAGCCCGCAGAAAGCGGCCTTTTTGGCAGGTTTTAAGGTGGTGCCCTGACAAAAGGGCTGTTCAGGCGGTGATGAAACGGGCAAAATCGTACAGCGAGTCGAATATGAAGTCGGGTTGAATACTGCTTTTTTCAGCAGCTGCATCGGCATTGCCCCTGATAAATACCTTCCGGAACCCCATTTTATCTGCAAATTCCATATCTGAATGTGCATCGCCTGCCATCCAGGTATCTTCGGGGTTGATCTCCGGAAAATCCTGTAAAGCCATCCAGGCCATGCCTGTTGACGGTTTCCTGCAGGTACAGTTTTCGACCTTCAGGTGCGGACAGTAATATATGGCATCAATCCGTCCGCCTGCGCTGCCGGCGATACCGAGCATATAGTTGTGTACTTCTGTGAGCTGTTGCTCGTTCATCAGTCCCTTGCCGATACCCTGCTGGTTGGTTACAACAATGATCGGGTCAAAAACGCCCGACAGCAGGCGTATGGCCTCCGCAAATCCTGGTGCAGGCCTGAATGTTTCGGGTGATTTCACGTAATCGCCCGGCAGACGCTCGTTGATTACGCCGTCGCGGTCCAGAAAGAGTGCCGGCATACTGCTATTTCAGGGGTTTGGATGGTGATGTCTGTCTGCGCTCCGGATTTTCGTGGCACAACAGCTGCTCCTTGACATCCAGTCCGTAAAAGTACCCGTGCAGCGCCCCCGACCGGGCAATTACCCTGTGACAGGGGACGATGATGGCGAACGGGTTGGTTCGGTTGGCCATGCCAACGGCTCTGACAGCCTTCGGACTGCCCGCCCTGGCCGCTATCTCGGAGTAGGAAGCGGTACTGCCAAATGGTATTTTCAGCATCTCCGTCCATACTTTCCGGAAAAAAGCCGGTTTGTCACTCCAGTCCATCAACAGGTCGAATACCTGCCGTTCACCGCTGAAGTATTCCGAAAGCTGCCTGGCACAGGCAGCCACGGGATGATTCCCGGGAAGCTCGGAGGCAGGAGCGACGGTATCTGTTTCCACCCGCCTGACGGAGCGTATGCCCGCCGTGCTGCCCGTAATCTCGAGCACGCCAACAGGGGTAGGTATTTGCAGACAGACCTGCTCTGCCGGAATGGCTGCCGGGGATTTGCTTTTCATCTTCTGGCTTTAAAAAATCGTTTCATCAGATCGGCACACTCTGCCTCGAGTATGCCCATTTCCAGTTTTGTCTTTGGATGCAGGAGCGACTTTCCCCCGTACAGCATGAATCCGCGCTTTTCATCGGAGGCACCGTAGGCAATGCGGCCTATCTGCGCCCACGCGAGCGCACCCGTACACATCAGGCACGGCTCCAGTGTGACGTACAGCGTGCATTCGGGCAGATATTTGCTCCCCAGATGACTGGCAGCAGCTGTTATGGCCATGATTTCTGCGTGGGCGGTCACATCAGTCAGCTGCTCTGTCTGGTTGTGCGCCCGCGCAATGATTCTGTTTTCACTCACAATGACGGCCCCGACAGGCACCTCGCCGGCCTCGTAAGCCTTCTCGGCTTCCGCAAGGGCCTGCTTCATATAATAGGTGTCGGAATAAACACTCAGCATACCACAAAGATAATCGCTTGCTCTGAAATTTTACCCGGTTTCATACCGGTTCGGCGCCGCTTTTTTCAATGCTGTCCGCGATACGAAGTGCATAAAACAACATTTCAGTGGTCGTAATATAGCAAATTGCCCGTTTTTTGTCAACAGATACGGATCAGGTCGTATAAAACCCCTATTTATGCGCAGCAATATTTCACTCATTCCGGAAAACAACAGCCAAAATGACTCGCTTCTCTATTCCCGCTTTCATTCTCTGCCTCTTTGCCTCTGCCGTTTCCGCTCAGGTAGTAGTGAATGAATACTCCTGCGCCAACTGGCGAAATATACTCGACTATTATGATGAAACAGAAGACTGGATTGAGTTGTACAATCAGGGGACAACTACGGCAAGTCTGACAGGCTATCACCTGAGCGACGATGAAACGGAACCGCTCAAGTGGACGTTCCCGGCCAACGTCAGCATTGAGCCCGGCGGATTCCTCAGGGTGTGGTGCTCCGGCCGGAGTGTGAAGGATCCCCAGGGAAATCTGCATACCGGTTTCCGGCTTTCACAAACCAGGAACAACCCCGAGCATATTGTTTTTTCCAGTGCCTCGGGCGCTATTCTCGAAGATGTTGAAATCGCAAAAACGCAGGTACACCAGTCGAGAGGCCGCTTCCCCGATGGCAGTTCCAACTGGTATATTTTCACTGAGCCTACGCCCGGCTTGCTCAATTCGAACTCCGGCTATGCCATCGGCTACGCCCCCCGGCCGTCTTTCAGTCTGCCAGCCGGCTTCTACCCCGGGCCTGTCACGGTTTCCATCACGATCTCCGATCCGTCGGCCCGTGTTTACTACACTACCGATGGTACGGAGCCTGACAATACATCGCCTCAGTACGGCGGTCCTGTCAATATTTCCGGGACAACGGTGCTCAAGGCGGTGGCATACAGTCAGAACAACCTGCTTTTGCCCGGCTTTGTACAGTTCGCCACCTATTTTATCAATGAACAGCACACCCTGCCCGTGGTGTCCGTGGCGGGCAACCAGCTGCTTGATCTGGCTAACGGCGACCAGTCGCTTCGCCCGGTCGGATCGCTGGAGTATTTCAACAAGGGAGGTACGCGCAAGGCGCGTGCGTACGGGGAACTCAACAGTCATGGTCAGGACTCCTGGGCCAACGACCAGCGAAGCCTCGACTGGGTAACCCGCGACGAAATGGGCTACGACTACGCCGTCCGCGAAAAACTGTTCTCTTTCACTGACCGCGACGAGTTCCAGCGTATCATCCTGCGCGCCGCCGGCGACGATAATTATCCCGCAGCCCACAAACCCCAGAACGAAGGCAGCGCGCACGTGCGCGACGCCTATATTCACAACCTCGCAAAGCGCGGCGGACTAAACCTCGACATGCGCGTTTCCGAAAAATGTATCATCTACCTGAACGGAGAATACTGGGGTGTTTACGACCTGCGAGAGATTCCCGACGACCACGACTATACCGAATACTACTACGATCAGGGCAAGTACGACCTGCAATATGTGCTCACCTGGGGTAATACCTGGGCCGAATACGGCGGTCAGCAGGCCATTTCTGCCTGGAACAGCATGCGAAGTTATATCCTGAACAATAATATGAATGATCCGGTGAAGTTCAAATACGTCACCGAAAGATATGATTACAAGAGCCTGGTGGATTATGTTATTGTCAACTCTTTCACCGTGTGTTCGGACTGGCTGAACTGGAATACCGGCCTCTGGCGCGGCCTGAATCCGACCGGTGGACACCGGAAATGGGGTTATATTCTCTGGGACAACGACGCTACGTTCGATCACTACATCAACTATACCAATGTGCCCAGTACGCAGCCCGATGCATTGCCCTGCAACCCGGAGTCGCTCAACTCATGGTCCGACCCCGAACAGCATATACAGGTGCTGAACAAACTGCGCACCAACCCTGAAGTAAAACAATACTACCTGGCGCGTCAGGCAGATCTCATGCAGACCGTTTTCGGCTGCGAAAACATGCTGACTTATCTCGATTCCATAGAGGCAATTATTGACCCCGAAATGGCCCGGCACGCCGAACGCTGGTACGGAACCTACGACGAATGGAAAAGTAACCTGCAGGAACTCCGCGACTTCATCACCGCCCGCTGTAATCTGCTCCCCTCGCTCATGGACGACTGCTACTCCATGACAGGACCCTATGCCACTACTATTCTCACTGATCCGCCTGGTATCGCCGGTATGCAAATCAATACCATGTATTATGGCGCAGACCAGTTTCCTGTAAACGGACAGTATTTCGGCGGGGCAGATATTGATCTGCAGCTCCGTCCGGTGTGGGATACCACCCAGTACCGTTTCAGTCACTGGAGTGCCGGCCACCTGACTTTTCAGGATTCATCGAAAGTGATCGCAAGTGTGGACCCCGCAGCTTCCGATACCATCGTAGCCCACTTCACACCCGTATCCTCGTCTGTGAGCATACCTGATAACGATACTTACAGCGCAGAAATCATTCCCACCGTATTTTCTGACGAACTTGCAATATTATATTCCGTACCTGAGCGAACAGATGTGACACTCATGTTGTTCGATGTTACGGGAAAGGCAGTGTGGTTCAACCAAATCGCAAAAGAAACTGCCAGTCCCGGAAAGAATGTGGCAAAAGTGAATATCGGAGACCAGAATATTGTTTCCGGCGTTTATTTCATGACCTTTACTGCCGACAATTTCAGAAAAACATTCAGACTCGTCAGGCTCTGAAAATATGAATGACCAGCCGGGAATACCAGTCCCGGAAAATGAAAAAAAATGAAAAAACTGCTGATACCCGTCCTGTTGCTGACCGGCTCGCTGGCAATTGCCCAGGATCCGATATTCTCCCAGTTTTATGCAACGCCCCTGCAGATAAATCCCGGTTTTACGGGCTCAACCGGCACTTCCAGAATAGGCACCTCATACCGGAATCAGTGGTCGGGTTTCAACAACGCCTACAGAACCTACACGGTGGCCTGCGACCGGCATATCGAAAGACTGAACAGCGGAGTCGGGCTTCTGGCTGAAACCGACGATGCCGGAAATGGCATATACAAGACATTCCGGATGTCGGCCCTGTACGCCTACCGGCTGAAAATAACCGACGACCTTTCGGTGCGACTGGGTGTGGAGGCAGGTTTGCGACAGTCGGGGATAGACTGGCAGAAACTCACCTTCCTCGACCAGATAGATCCCGTAAACGGATTTACACTCAATACCGAGGAAATACAGCCGGATGTGACTACCCGCACTACCGCCGATATTTCTACGGGAATGTTGCTCTCCGGCAGCAGATTTTATGTCGGCCTGGCGCTGCATCACCTCACCAGTCCGGGAGAAAATCTGCTCCGTTTCAACGAAAATTTGCTCGAAGGCGTGCCAATCAGATATACTTTGCAC
>CAIYFY010000517.1 GCA_903925535.1 uncultured Bacteroidota bacterium
GAACTCTTACGATTACCGTACCGACCCTGACGGGAAACTGTTGCTGGGCGTAATGAGACCACTTCCACCTGTTTGCGGTGGTATCAACCTGGAATACTATTTCTCCAGAATTGACAATCAGAAGCTGGGGGCAGGTACCAAATTGCCACACAACGTGATGGGGTTGATCGGGGTGTCAAACAGCAATGACGGTGATCTCCGCCCCGGTCTTCCGCTGCAAATGATAGAAGTACACGATCCGGTTCGGCTGCTTATTCTGGTTGAGCACTATCCGGAGGTGGTACTCGGAACGGTTAAATCCGAACAGTCGCTGTTCGAGTGGTTCAGTAATGAATGGGTGCACCTGGTAGCCATTCATCCCGACGAAAATCGCTATTTCCGCTTTTCAGAGGGTGAATTCCATGAGTACAAGCCAATGAAAGGTGATATCAGACAAGCGTCCGATATACACAACCTCATTGAATCAGCCAGTGAGATGGAAACGAATCACATCCTGCATGCCACGCTTGAAAACCTCCCCGTTCACATCATCAAAAAATAGACAATGAACGAATTTCTGCCATATTCCATTCTTGTACCACTGCTGGGTTTTGTGATGAATCTGATGCTCCCGCGAAAACGGGAGGCAGTTATTTTCTGGTCGGCCATTACTTCCGTGAGCCTGCATGCGCTTTGTCTGCTCGTATTCACATTTGTCTGGATTGGCAGCGGGGCTCCGGATACGCACGGTGAGGGCCCGGCACTTTACCGGACCAGTGACGCTGAATTTGCACTGAACTTCTTTTTCGACAGAAATACAGCCGTCTATTTTTGGGTCGCTTCCGTCCTGACGTTTCTGGTGATGATATTCAGCAGGTATTACATGCACCGCGAACCGGGTTTCAAGCGGTTTTTCAATAATGTGCTTTTCTTTTACACCGGACTTTCATTCGTCATTTTTTCGGGCAATCTGGAAACGCTGTTTATTGGATGGGAAATTATAGGAGTCACTTCTTTTTTCCTGATTGCCTTTTACCGCGACCGGTATTTGCCTGTCAAGAATGCGCTCAAGGTGGTGTCAATTTACCGGGTTGCCGATGTTTTTTTGTTGCTCGGCATCTGGATTTGCCATCACCAGTTCGGACAAAGCCTGTCGTTTGCTACCTGGAAACAGATGTTTGCCGATGGTATTCCGCTCATAACAGAAGAGCCCTACAAGGTGATTGTTCCGCTGATATTTCTGGTGGTGGCCCTCGTTAAATCGGCACAGTTGCCATTCTCGTCCTGGCTGCCGAGAGCCATGGAGGGGCCCACGACGTCCAGTGCTATTTTTTACGGGTCGCTCTCAGTGCACATAGGTGTTTTCCTGCTCCTGCGCACATATCCGTTGTGGGGCGATATCCTCGCCGTTAAAATACTGATTATCGGAATGGGTGTTTCCACGGCGGTGGTTGCCACGCTGATATCCAGGGTGCAGTCAGCCATCAAATCTCAGCTGGCCTACTCCTCTATAGCCCAGATCGGACTGATGTTTGCCGAGGTAGCACTCGGATGGCATACCCTGGCGCTTGCTCATTTTGCCGGCAACGCTTTTCTGCGCACTTACCAGCTGCTCGTTTCGCCTTCCGTGTTGAGCTATCTGATTCACGATCAGTTTTTCAATTTCATCCCGCCACGGCACCATATACAGGATAATTTCCGTGGCAAGTTGAGTATGGCTATCTACATCCTCAGCATCAAGGAGTGGAATCTGGATCGCATCATGTACAACGCACTTTGGAAGCCATTAAAAACGGCTGGCAATATGCTTGAGTTTATACATCTGAGAAATGTGCTCTATTTCTTTGTACCGCTCTACGTCGCAGGCCTTTATCTGGTGTTTCACCGGGAGATACTGCCTGTTGACATACTGCACAATTTGCCGTCTGGACTGGCCTTTATCAGTGTATTGCTGATTCTGAAGGCATTTGTGAAGCGGAATAAAGCGCCCAACGCGTGGTTTCTGGTGGTAATGAGTCAGTTGTTCACCGCCATGGCTATTGCTTTCAACGAGCAGTTCGACATATTTCAGATCTTCCTGTACCTGAGCGGAATAGTCGTATCCGCTGCTACCGGATACTGGGTATTCGCACGACTCGCGCGCGCGGGAGAGGCGATTACGCTCGACAAGTTTCACGGGCACTCGTATGAACATCCCCGGCTGACACGCCTGTTTATGCTGGCATGTCTGGGCATTGCCGGATTTCCCATTACACCTACCTTTATAGGAGAGGACCTGATTCTGGGTCACGTGCAGGAGCATCAGTTCGGACTTACCCTGTTGATTGCGCTCGGGCTTATCCTCGACGGACTGGCTGTGTTCAGGATTTATGCCAGGCTGTTTCTCGGACCTCACGAAAAGGGCTATCACGAGGTGGCGTACAGATCTTCCTAGCCCAAAAAAGAATGGCCGCCACTGAACTTCGTGACGGCCATTCTTTCCGGTTATTTATGTTTGGCAGAAACCTGGTCGAACGTCGGGATATGCCTGTGATGGTACATATCCACCACTGAGCCGTTTTTCCAGACGACTACACCCGGATTCGCCCGGATAATCGTTTTCAGCAATTTGTCGTCGGCCCGGTAGAATGGATACTTTGCACCTGTTTTGCGCGCAAAGTCATTGGCTGACTCCGAGTCGGCATAAGTAGTGATGGCATACACTTTCCAGCCAGCGGCTTTGGCGGCATCCGCCAGCGGATTGATTCCTTTGGTGAAAAGATCTGAATACGCTGTTTCGGGCACGAACACTTCTCTTTCAAGTTCTCTGTTGCGCACAGAAACGAAACGCTGTTCGAAGCGCATGGAATCCGGTGTAACCTGAATGGTATCAGTTTGCCATACGGTATCGCGTACAGTATATTTCTCCATTTCCTTGCTGCCGTAGAGTTTATAGGCAACAATCATCAGACTGTACCCTTCCTCGCCGAGGATATCTTCCGTGACTTCACCGTTTTCCTGACTCTCAACGGCAAAATCACTGATTTTCGATTTGGTGATAGGCGTTTTTACGCTGTCTACCAGAACATACCAGTCGGTCTTGATCTGTTCTTTTACCTTCCAGCCCTGATCTTTGGTGTACTGCTTGTAGTAAGTGATTTTTCCCGGTTCCGGCTCCATGAATTTGATTTTCTCTCCGGTCTGGGTATTTTCAAGAATCCAGCCGAGGATATCAACCTTGGCGCTTGACTCCAGTTCTTTTCTCTCGCGCACGTTGGTGCCGATTTTGAACGGACGAAAGTCAACCATCGGAAGATCGAGCCAGGTATTTTGCACGCAGAAAATGGTGAAAACAGCCGTTGACACTGTTACTGCAATCTCGCGGACATTCTTGCTCCAGAGCTCGTGTGAGTTTCTGGTCCACATGAACAGCAGGGCAGGAACCATTAGCCCAAGGTCCTTGAAGAACGATATTTTGGGATCGAGTTTGATGAAATCGCCGAAGCAACCGCAGTCCTGAACACGCATCTGTTCCTTCAGGTAGGGCCCCCACTTCGCAAAGTCAAAGAAGTTGGCATCCGTTGGTACGTAACCGGTGAGGTAGGTAAATCCGGTCAGGATTGTAAAGACGATCATGAGCAACAGGAAGAGCCATGCCGTGAGTTTTTTCCTCCAGCCGATTATCAGTGCCACTCCGAGCACGATCTCCAGCACAATCATACTGATGGAGAAACCAATTGCATGTTCAGAAAGCCAGGGGAAAACCGGAGCAAGCCCCTTGAACACGTTGTTCAGCCCGTCGAAAGTAACCTCAAAAGCGGCGAAGTAATCCTCCATCTTGTAGGCTGTTCCGATGGGGTCCACGGCCTTTACAAGACCGGAAAACACAAACCAGACACCAACGAAGTGCTGAAGGAATGTCCAGATCACATTTTTATGCATTTTCGCCCAGACCGTCAGACCGGTGAGCACAGCGCCGATGACGGCAAACTGAATGAGTAGCGATGAAAGTGATGTCATATTGCAATGCTGTTTTTAACTGTCCTTTTGCCGGGCCTCATCCATCTTTATCAGACAGAATACGGCATAGTTGATAATGTCGCGGTAGTTGGCCGCCACACCTTCTGAAACAAGGGTAGCGCCTGAATTGTCCTCTATTTGCTTGATTCTGAGCAGTTTCTGGAGTATCAGATCGGTCATGCTGCTGATACGCATCTGTCTCCAGGCTTCCCCGTAGTCGTGGTTTTTATTTTGCAGGAGCCTGAGATTTTCGTCCACCTGCCTGTCGTACAGCGAAACGGCTTCCTGAAGAGAAAGTTCAAGTGGCACCTCGCTGCCTGTCTCCAGCTGTACCAGAGCAAGGATACTGTAGTTGATGAGTCCGACGAATTCGGCCTCTACCGGATCACTGACCTTCTGCTGGCCCTTTTCCTCGATACTGCGGATGCGCATAGCCTTGATATACAACTGGTCGGTGATACTCGACGGGCGCAGAATACGCCACGCGGTACCATAGTCGGCTGTTTTGTGCTCAAAGAGCTCCCGGCACCTGCCGATTACTTCGCGAAACTGTTCAAGCGTTTTATTCATAAACCGGGCCCAAAAGTAGGGCGATTAGTTCAGATTGAGCGTTAACAATGTCAAAATGAGGGAAACTGCCATGTATTTCACAGCTGACGGGCATACGGGGCGGCATCCTGGCCGCAAAAATCGCCTGCCAGATACTTGTAATAGGCTGTAACACCGATCATTCCTGCGTTATCGGTACAGAACTGAAAAGCGGGAATGTATGTCTTCCAGCCCTCCTGTTCACCCATTGCCCGGAATGCATCGCGGAGCCCCGAGTTGGCACTCACCCCTCCGGCCACAGCCAGTTCCCTGATACCTGTCTGCCTGGCAGCTTTTCTGAACTTTTTCAGCAGGATGGTCACAATACTGTGCTGAATGGATGCACAAATATCATTCAGGTTTTCCCGGATGAAATCCGGATTTTCCGCAGTTTTTTTCTTCAAAAAGTACAGTATTGAGGTTTTTAAACCGCTGAAGCTGAAGTTCAGTCCCTCAATGGCCGGCTCCGGAAACTCAAACACAGGGTTACCCTGACGAGCCAGCTTGTCGAGCAGCGGACCTGCCGGGTATCCCAGCCCAAGCAGCTTTCCCGACTTGTCAAATGCCTCCCCGGCTGCGTCATCCAGGGTTTTGCCCATCACCTCCATATCTGTATAACTTCGGACCAGCACAATCTGGGTATGCCCGCCGCTCACCGTCAGACACAAAAACGGAAACCCGGGTTTGGGCTCTTCCGCAAAGTGCGCAAGCACGTGCGCCTGCATGTGATCTACCTCAATCAGTGGAAGGTGGTGGGCCAGAGCGAAGGATTTGGCAAATGAAGTACCCACGATGAGCGAACCAAGCAGCCCCGGCCCTCTGGTAAATCCGACAGCCGTGATTTCATGCTTGCCGACGCCCGCTTTTTTCAGTGCCAGATCTACCACAGGAATGATGTTGGCCTGATGCGCCCTCGAGGCGACTTCCGGAACAACACCCCCATACTGTTGGTGTGCATCCTGGTTGGCTACACAGTTAGATAAAACAACCCCGTCGCGAACAACCGCAGCAGAAGTGTCGTCGCAGGAAGATTCAATGGCAAGAATAATGACTGGCATTTTATATTTATCTTACTGACATTCAATCAGTAATAAATTAAAGAAAGTTTATTTTTTTGAGTTAATTCAGAAAACTCCGCAAAAGTACGCATTTTTGCGGGTGAGTTGGGTGTCTGATCGCCCGACTGCATTTCATCAAACGCAGCCACTGCCAAAAATAAACGAATATGTTCGGATCAGGTTCAAAAGACAAGAGTACAACATCTGCCACAGGTCTCAGTGCCGAGAAAGACGGAGTAGCTACCACGGTAATCGCCAAGGGTACTACGATTGATGGTAAATTTGAGTGTTCTGAAAATGTTCGTCTCGACGGAGTCATTCAGGGCGAGGTCAAGGTTGACAAGCGCTTTGTTATGGGCGAGGGCAGTTTTGTTCAGGGCAATATTCATGCCCGTGATGCTGCTGTCAAGGGTAAAATCAAGGGCGATGTGCACGTCAGGGAGGCGCTCCACCTGATGGAAACGGCAGTTATCGAGGGTAATATCACTGCAAAAACGATGATCGTTGAGGAGGGTGCCCGCTACAACGGTACCTGTCGCATCGGCGATACCAGTGCTCTCAGCTCCGGTCCGAAAAACTGATTATAAGTCCGGCATCTCAGGCGGGCTCTCCCTTTATCATGCGGCACTATGACTATGCAGTAATCGGAGGCGGCATTTTCGGGTGTTACGCCGCACTCTTTCTGGCAGGAAGAGGGGCCTCCGTCGTTTTGATTGAAAAGGAACAGTTTCTTTTCAGGAAGGCTTCTCTGGTAAATCAGGCCCGGCTGCACAGCGGGTATCATTATCCGCGGAGTCTGGCCACTGCCGCCATGAGCGATGAACACAAGGAACGGTTTACCGCCGAACACCGCGATTTTGTGCACTCCTCGTTCGAGAAGTATTACGCTATTGACAAGTATGGCAGTTTCACCGACCCGTCACAGTTTGAACGGTTCTGTGCGTATCTGCGCATTCGTTGCGAGCGGACCGACGACCATCCGCTGTTCAATTACGACCGGCTTGAAGCTGTTTACAGAACCGAAGAACATTCTTTCGATCCCGTTTTGCTGGGTAATTTTTACTCGGAAAGGGTAGCGAACTGCTCAACGATCGAGTTGCTCACGGGATCCAGACTCGTGGAGGCGGGCTCATCCGGAACTTCCTGGGGAATGACGGTGCAGACTCCCCGCGGGATGCTGTCGCTGGAAACGGATGCGGTAATCAATGCAACCT
Source organism: uncultured Bacteroidota bacterium (assembly GCA_903925535.1). Lineage (GTDB taxonomy): Bacteria > Bacteroidota > Bacteroidia > Chitinophagales > Saprospiraceae > M3007. Next base: position 6,839 of record CAIYFY010000517.1, read on the forward strand.
ATGCCGCAACCAACAGTATCAATCGCCTGTTCGGACTGGATTCACTGGCACTTACCCATGAGATATCGGAGATAGGGTTCATCACCTCCGGACAATTTGCGAACAAGGGTCTTACCGTTATGGATGGTCCGTTCGGCTCTATCATGCCCTACGGACTGAGCGGTCTGCTTTCACTTTCTTCCGTGGCATATACCCACCATGCCGTATCAACCGATGAAGTGCCCGTTTTCGACTGTCAGATTCCCGGCGACGATTCCTGTACGCCGCAGGCGCCCGGACTTTGTACCGACTGCCCGCGCAGACCGGTGAGCAACGCCGGAAAGATGCTGGCCCAGATGAAGCGTTATTTTTCGGATTCTGTTCAGTTTGACTACCTGTTCTCCTACTTTACCATCAAATCCAAACTGCAGGCCAGTTATATTGACGACGGCAGACCAACAGAGATTTCCATGCTCAGCGAGAAACCCCGTTTTTACTGTCTGTTTGCAGGTAAAATCAACTCCATCTACGAGGTAGAGAAGATATTTCGCTAGACTGTGTCTGAAAAATACCGGCGAGGTCGTATGCAGCAGACTTTGGGTTCTGGACAAAGGTGCTTCTGATGGTAATATCGGGTTATATTGCCCAAAGAAGACCTGTATTTTTCAGACACACCCTGGATCAGCCTTTAACAAGTGCTGTCGGCTCGTTGGCAATATCACTTTCAACCAGTCCGTCCCGAAGCCTGATGATACGGTGTGCATGCATGGCAATGTCCTGTTCGTGTGTTACCAGGATGACCGTATTGCCCGCCTTGTGTATCTCCTCGAAAAGCGACATGATTTCGTAACTCGTTTTCGTATCCAGGTTACCGGTAGGTTCATCTGCCAGAATAATAGCCGGGTCGTTCACGAGTGCGCGCGCGACAGCTACGCGCTGGCGTTGTCCGCCCGACAACTCGTTTGGCTTGTGACTCACCCGGTCGCCCAGTCCCACTGCCTCGAGTACTTTACGTGCCTTTGCAAGACGGTCTTCCTTGCTCACTCCGGCATAAACCAGTGGCAGTGCCACATTTTCGAGCGCTGACAAGCGCGGAAGCAGGTTGAAGGTCTGGAAAACGAAACCGATATCCTTGTTCCTGACCTCGGCCAGTTCGGAGTCCTCCATCGTGCTAACTTCCTTTCCATTAAGCCAGTACTGGCCCCTCGACGGACTGTCGAGGCAGCCGAGCAGATTCATGAGGGTAGATTTGCCACTGCCCGACGGACCCATCAGGGCCACGTATTCGCCTTTTCAATGTTGATAGACACATCTTTCAGGGCTTCCACCTTTTCGGTACCCATGATATATGTCTTGTTCAGGTGTTCTATGGAAATCAGCATGGTAGTTACTTTCAAAATTGGCTGTAAAAGACGGGTATAACGGTCAGAACGCGGGATGTTTTCGATGAAAACGCATTAATGCTCTACGTC
>CAIYFY010000518.1 GCA_903925535.1 uncultured Bacteroidota bacterium
CGCGTAACTCTGCGGTTAAACTCCGCGTAACTCCGCGGTTAAACTCTGCGTAACTCTGCGGTTAAACTCCGCGTAACTCCGCGGTTAAACTCTGCGTAACTCTGCGGTTAAACTCCGCGTAACTCTGCGGTTAAACTCCGCGTAACTCCGCGGTTAAACTCTGCATAACTCTGCGGTTAACTCTGCGTAACTCTGCGGTTAAACTCCTCGTAACTCCGCGGTTAACTCCGCGGTTAACTCCGCAGTTAATCTCCGCTTCCGGCATTCGATCTCCGCGATTCCATATCAAAACACTTCGAGGCCTGATAAAACCGGGCGCTGATTTTCTATGAAACCAGGCCGTTATTCAGGAAATCGGACAGCAAACAGATCAGAAATCACAAAAAAACCCGTATTTTTGGGCTTGTTAGTTGACAATGCTCAAAATCAGACCGTCTGAATGGAAAATTGGAACGAACTGACTCCCGAAGAGGAGTATGTTATCGCAAAAAAAGGTACGGAACGCGCTTTCACCGGCGAATACTGGAACCACAAGGGCACCGGCACCTATATATGCCGACGCTGTAATGCCCCCCTGTACAGATCGTCCGACAAATTCGACAGTGGCTGTGGCTGGCCTTCTTTCGACGACGAAGTTCCGGGCGCCGTTGTGCGGGAAACCGATATCTCGTTCGGTATGAAACGCACCGAAATTCTGTGCGCCTCATGCGGCGGCCACCTGGGCCATGTGTTTGAAGGCGAACGATTTACTGCCAAAAACACGCGCCATTGCGTGAATTCTCTTTCTATCCGTTTTGTACCCGAAGGGAACTGATTTGCCCCACGGCGCGTTCTTTACATTATTTGTTACTGATTCCCATGACCATCCTGCACTTCTCCGATACACACCTCGGCTTTCAGGCCTTCGATATTGTCAACAATGAAGGAGTCAATGCCCGCGAGCAAGACGTGTACGACGCGTTTGAACGGGTTACACGTGAAATCCTGACCAGAAAACCGGATCTGGTGATTCACTCCGGCGACTTTTTCCACCGGCCCAGTCCGAGCAACAGGGCGCTTACCTTCGGACTGGAACAGCTCAACAAAATCAGCAAGGCAGGTATTCCGGTAGCGATGATTGCCGGCAATCACGAAACGCCCAAAACCATTTACAACAGCCCTATTCTGCGCGCCCTGCGCTCGGTGGACAGTGTTTTTCCCATTTTCAGGGATGAATGGGAGTGTTTCACATTCGGAGATGTGGTGGTACACGGTGTTCCGCACATCAACGATCCGGCAAAATTGCACAGCGAACTGTCCCGTATGGAGCCCGTGCCTGACAAGTTCAACGTTCTGATGCTGCACACTTCCCTGGGCCGCTCTTTTCTGATGGAGGAATACGGCGAGCAGATATTCCCGGAAGACTTTGAGTCGAAACTGGCGGGTTTTCAATATATCGCACTGGGCCACTGGCACGGGCGCCAAAAGATCAGGATACACCCGAACGCGTGGTACTCCGGCAGCACGGAGAGGTTCAGCGACGCCGAAATTGATACCGTCAAGGGCTATCTCTGGCTGAAGGTGAACCCTGATCTGTCGTGCGACATTGAACTCAATGACATCGAGACACGGCCCTGGCTGAAGTGGGAACGCAGTCGGTGCCACGAATACAGCACCCTGCAACTGGAGACAGAGCTGTCTGAATTTGCCCGGGACAACGATACCCGCGATGCTATTATCTCCGTCAATTTCCTGGATATTCTGACCGAGCAGTCGCTCGAACTGACCAACCTGAAACTGCGGGAGCTGTTTCCCGACGCCTTTCAGGTCATTCCCAAAAGAAGGAGCTACCATAAAAATGCCTTCATGAAAGAAATGGATACCGGCAGTTTCGACCGCCTCGACCAGATTTTCAGCGATTACCTGAAAAGCAAATACCCAGACAGTCCGGAAACGGCAAACCGGCTCGCCGAACTGTCAAAAAAGTATTTCCCCGAAATGTAATGCCCCGAACACATGATCATCCGACAACTGACGCTCCGGAATTATAAACAATACACCTCGCTCGACCTGACCTTCGAGGAGGGCCTGGTGGGTATTATAGGCCGCAACGGCGCAGGTAAATCCACCATTTTTGAGGCTATTCTGTACTGCCTTTTCGGCTACGAGCAACAATCCGGTTACAAAAACTTCGCCCGCTCTACCTATGCTGCCGACGATTCGGCTCCCGTTGAACTAAAGCTGTCGTTTCTGATTGGCCAGACGGAGTACGAGGTGCAGCGTTCCCTGCGTGGCAGGGTACTCACTGCTTATGCCAGTCTGTACCGAAATGAACAGCAGGTGGCAACCGGTGTATCCGTGGTAAATCAGGAACTGGTCAGGATTCTAGGCCTGGATGCCGAAGCCTTCCGGCGATCTGTTTTCAGCGGCCAGAAGGAGCTGTCGGAGCTCTCTGCGGCGAAGGGCGAGGAGAGGAAGAAACTGGTTCGGCGCATGATGGGTTTCGATACGCTCGATACGGCCCAGCAGGAGCTCCGGACCGATGTCAACGCCCTCAAAAACCAGATCGAGGGACAGAGCAGCACGCTGCTGGGCGATCAGGAAGTAGCACGGCTCACCGAAGAGCTGGCACAACAGAGGTCAGTCGCGGAGGAGCGCCGGGCGGCTTTACAGACGGCCGAGCAGCAACTGCAACTGCTCAAGGCGGAGGGCGATGTCATCTCCGGTGAATTCAACCGGCAAAAGGCTCTGTACGACCGCTTCAATGACCTGGACAAACAGCAATCAGGTCAGGAAGCCCGCCGGAAAGAGCTGACAATCACGCTGGAGGCCCTTCGCCACCACCGCACCCAACTGGAGCAGCGCAAGACAGCACTTGACCTGAAAAAACCTGAATTCGAGCAATTTCTGGCAGAAAAACAGCGTCTGGTGGCCGTGGAACAGGAAAAAGAACGGTTCACCAACAGCAACCTGATTCTTCAGAAGATGGAGGCGGCCCGTAAAAATATTTCGGATACTGAAATCAGGATTGCCGAAATGAAAGAGGCTATAAAAGCGGCTGAAACCGTCACCGCAGGGCTGGCGCAGCTCGAGGTTCTTATCGCAGAACTCGAAACCAGGCTCCGTGTGTGCAGCGAAACTATCCTGCCCCTCCAGAAAGAGGTGGCTGGCACCGAGGGACTGATCCGGGACCGCAGGGAGCGGCTGAAGTCGCTGACTGCACTGGGAGCCGGCGGTCAGTGTCCCACCTGTCTGCAGCCCCTGCTCGAAAGTTATGCCCGGGCGGTTTCCGAGCTGGAACAGGAGCTCGACAGGCTGCAGGAGGGAGAGCAGCGCGCGCGAAAAATCCGGATTGAGGAGCTTGCCGCCGAACAAAAGGCATTGACTGAGTCCATCAGCAACAGGCGAAAGGAGGAGGCCGGACTGAATCAGGAATTAACGAGATTGCGCGAGACCTGGCGGCAGATGCGGCGGGAGGAAGAAAGTGTTGTACAGCAGCAGAATATTCTGGTGGCCGAACAGGAAATCCTGTCGAAAATAGGCGAGGTGCATTACGACAGGGCGGCTCACGAGGCCTTGCGCGCGTGGGTGATCGCGCACGAGAAGGAAAGCGTGGCCTACCAGTCAGAAGAAAGCTACCTGAAAAGCGAGTTGCCGAAAACGGACAGTCAGATCAATCAGACTGCTGACAGCATACGCGAATCAGAAGTGAAAATCAGTCAGCTGACACAGGAAACTGCGGCGCTTCAGTTCGACAACGGGCAGTACCAGTCGGCCAGCAGGGCTTTCGACGCATTCCGGGGCCGGTTTGCGGATTTATCGGAGCGGGCCGCCGTGCTGGGCAAAGAAGCCGTGGAGTCACAGGCAGCAGCCGACAATACACTTGGGCGCCTGGAGAGTAACGAGCGCATCCGGGAAAAAATTGCTGCCCGGACGGAGGAACTGGACCTGCTCAGGCGCCTCGACAAGCACCTGACCGAATTCAGAACCGAGATTCTGGAAAAGGTAAGTCCCGCCATCTCACGGGTGGCAGGCGAGCTGTTCAACCGGATTACCCGGGGCAAATACGAAGGAATCGAGGTAAGCGACTCCTTCGAGTTTGCCATTTCAGACAATGGAAAGATGTACCCTATCACCCGCTTCAGCGGCGGGGAAATTGACCTGGCCAACTTCTGTCTGCGCATAGCCATTACCCGCGCCATCATTGAACTGAGCGGTGCCGGGCACCGGCTGGAATTTCTGGCCTTCGACGAAATATTCGGCAGCCAGGATGAAGACCGGCGCATGGAAATCATGAACGCACTGGCCCTGCTCAGGGAGCAGTTTCCGCAGATTTACATCATTTCACACATAGAAAGTCTGCGCGATTTCTTCCCGCACCTGCTGGAGGTACAGTCGTCGGCCACGGGCAGCACAGCGGTCTGGCGGTAATTTTCTCAAAGATATTTCTGCATCCAGGCATAGGTGAACTGGAACAGCTGCTCCTTCTGGGGCTCGTTGTGCATCTCGTGCCACAGCCCTTCCCACTCCCGCCAGGTGACATCTCCCTTTGCGCGGGCGCAAAATGCTGCGGAAGCAGGTGCCGAGGTAATACGATCATCGCCGCCGTGCATAACGAGCGTTGGCACATCAAACTCCGGCTCACACTTGTCGAGCCAGTCACTCATTTCAAGCAGCGACAGTCCGCCCGAAGCGCTCACCTTCCCGTGTACGAGGGCGTCGTGCTGATAGGCGCTCACCACCGCAGTGTCGTGGGAGATGAAATGCGCTGCCAGTCCTGTCGGAAGCGTGAGTGTGGGCATGAACCTTCTCATGATTTTGCCTGCCATTACCTTGATGGCGGGCGCAACGAAAGCGAGCCTGATCAGCGGACTGGTGGCAATAAGCCCGGTCAGCACAGGCCGGCGGTTCAGGCAGTAATAAAGCACCTCTGCCCCACCCATGGAGTGTCCGTACAGAAACACCGGCACACCCGGGTAGCGTTCTGTAGTTTTCTGCAGGAAGTGCTCGATATCATCCATCCAGGACGCGATTCCCTGTGCGTGCCCGCGCACGCCCCCGCTGCGTCCGTAACCCTGCTGGTCGAAACCGGTGACGGCACAACCGCGCTGGTTGTACCATTCGGCCACGTGCGTGTAACGGCCGATGTGCTCGCCTTGTCCGTGTACCAGTGCTACCACGGCTTTCGGACTGCTGTGATGCCAGTCAATGGCGTGCATGTTAATTCCTTCCCTGTTTGTCCAGCTGAAAGTTTGCATAATTATTCGATTTTGGATGTTTTGGCGGGACGTTTCATCGGGCGACCGAAGATCACTTTTTCACGCTCCTCAATATTGATGGACTGATCCAGACTGTTCAGAAACCGCGCGTTGCTGAAACTGACAAGCCTGATTTCTATTCTGTTGTTTTCGGCATGTTCTGCATCGGTGCATTTGACACCAGGCGCACATTTGTTGAGCGGTACCGTACGGCCAAACACTTTGGCCTGACACCTGAACGGCTCCATACTGCGGGATACGAGAAATGATACCAGCGAGTCTGCTCGTTCGGAGGCAACGGCATGGGCTGTTTCCTCTTCCGCGCGGCTGTCGGTGTGAACCCCCATTTCGGTCACCAGTCCCGGATTATCTTTCAGCAGCGTGATGTACATATCTATCTGATCCTGAACGGCGGGCTCTTTGAACCATTCCGGAGAGGAGAAGCCGGACGTGATCGTCTGGAGCAGGGCTCCTTTCTGCGCGCGCACGGGAAAGAGGCTGGCGTACAGGGTATCGGGCGCTGTAGCCGGACTGGACGACCTGCCCAGCCGGGAAGTACCCTCTCCAAGGCCCTCCACACACAGCTCACAGCCCATAATACCCGCGTAAACCTCCATGCGCTGCGTCAGGAAGCCGGGTGTTTTCACCCTGATTGTGTAGTGATATCCTCTTTCCATCGGGTAACGGAAAGCCTCCTCCGGGAAATCGGGGAGCGTCAGCACCAGCGACTTGAGCGTTCGGTTATATATCTCAATGGTAGCACCGCGGAGCGGGGGCTGACCTTTTTCGAGCAGGCGGGCCTCCAGCAAAATGCCCGGCTTGCGCTTCATAATCATTTTAAGAAACTTCTTCTCTTCCCCGGCTTTGATGACAACCGTGTCTGACCGATCGGAAAAGAGTTCGCGGGTAGCCACCA
>CAIYFY010000519.1 GCA_903925535.1 uncultured Bacteroidota bacterium
TAGCCTGATCTCGATACGTTCAGCAGCCTGAATTTCAGAGTGTATGACAAAATGTCGTGTTCTCTGGTCCAAAAAATGACATTTTGTCGCTTTTTATTGTTTGGAACGTGCCACAAAGTGGTGTTTTCGCGCAATGGTACGCGAATTGATTACTGTGATTTATCCTGCGGTGGTAAAACTGCAGTGCATGACGGGCAAAAATCCGGTTTGCCTGAATACATGCCGATTCAAACAAACATCTTCAATGATCAAAAATCTTTCAAAAATGGCAAACATTGTAAAAGTTCATCCGTTTCCTGCAACCAAAACCACTTCCAATGGTTTAATCAATGAGTTCTTTAATCGCGGTCTCGCGGATTTCTTTGGTGGCGACGACTGGGCGCATAGTCAGCCGGCAGTAAATGTTGCCGAAAACAGGGATTCCTTCCGTCTTGCGGTCGCTGCGCCCGGGTTCGATAAAAAAGACTTTACCATCAGCGTGGAGAATAATTATCTGACCATCGAAGGGAAACGCGAAGCTGCCACGGAAGAAAAAAGCGAAAACAGCGAACGTATTCTGAGACGTGAATTTCGCTACGAAACTTTCCGCCGTTCTTTTAAATTGCCGAATTCAGTGAACATTGAGCACATCAGTGCTGTTTATGAAAACGGAATTCTGAACGTTGAACTTCCAAAAAAAGAAGAATCCAGGCCATTGTCCAAAACAATACAAATCGGCTGATTCTCCTCTGAACATGAGTTTTCATAAGGTTAGTTAATAGGGTTTTAGGTGTTTTCACGGGCCGGGGCAGTAATTGTTCCGGCCCTTTTTCTTGAAGTATTACAACCTGAATGCCCGATTTCATCCCGTTAAGGGAACTTTTTTTCCTGTATTTCCATTAAAACAGTTCAGGATTCCCTGACAGGGTATCCCCCTCAAATTCCCGGATACAGTTTTCGAAAATCATCCATGAATACAGAAATTCTCCATCAGGAGTTGTCCTATCGAACCTCGCGATCCGGCGGAAAGGGAGGACAGAACGTGAACAAGGTAGAAACCAAGGCCGAGGCGCTGTTTGATGTACGCGCATCCCGCGCACTCGAAGACTGGGAGAAGGCACTGGTGTTCGAACGCCTCTCGGGCTATTTGTCTTCCGAAGGGATCCTGGCCGTTGTCAATCAGACTGAACGGTCGCAGCTGATGAACAAAATTATTGCTGCCGAGAAACTTCAGCGACTACTGGAAAAAGCACTCCAAAAAATAAAACCACGAAAAAAAACAGCTGTGCCAAGGGTAATCGTGGCCAACAGACTCAAATCGAAGAAAATAGCGGGTGCAAAAAAGGCTGCCCGCCGCAACCGCAGGCCCGACGAATGGCTTGAAGCGGAATAATTATTTGCACTTCTGGGATTTCCGGCTTAACTTCGTATAAATATCTCCTATGCCGGACCCAAAACACACTACATGGCAACAAATTCCCTTCGATGAATCGGTCGCTCTGCGACTGTCCTCGTCCCTGCGTGCTGATCCGCTGCTTTGCCGCCTGCTCGCCCAAAGAGGTATCAAAGATCCTGCGGAAGCTGCCTCATTTATTGGCCCGGCAATCTCCGGTCTCCATAATCCCTTCGAAATGAAGGATATGCAAAAGGCGGCCGGGCGTCTCGACATGGCCATTCAGCACGGCGAAAAGATTCTGCTGTGCGGCGATTATGATGTGGATGGTACCGGAGCGGTTTCCATGATGTTCGCTTTTCTGTCCAGACTGACCAGTCAGCTGGATTATTATATACCCGACAGAATCACCGAGGGTTACGGACTCAGTATCGGGGGGATAGAGTACGCTCGAAATCAGCATTGCTCGCTGCTGTTGGCCATGGACTGTGGTATCAAGGACCATGAAGCGGTTAATCTGGCTGCTGATTATGGTATTGATGTAATCATCTGCGATCACCACCTGCCGGGTGAACAACTTCCCGCTGCCTTTGCCGTGCTGGATCCGAAACAGCCCGGTTGTACATACCCCTTCAAGGAACTTTGCGGTTGCGGCGTAGCCTTCAAACTTGTTCACGCGCTGGCACTGCTGCATAACACCCCTGTTGAAGAACTGGCATCTCTGCTCGATCTGGTGGCTGTGAGCACGGCCTGTGATATTGTACCGCTTACCGGTGAAAACAGAATTCTCGTCAAATTCGGGCTACAGCGACTGAACCGGCGCCCCAGACCCGGATTATGGGCACTTATGGAAAGTGTACACCGCGCCCCGCCCCTTGTGGTGCAGGATCTGGTTTTCGGACTTGGCCCGGCTATCAACTCGGCAGGCAGGCTCGGCGACGCCCGCGATGCGGTAAAGCTGATGCTCTCCGCCGACAGAAACAGTGCGCTCGTTATGGCCCGGCAGCTGGCTCGCCGAAATGCCGAGAGACGAAAGGTGGACTATGCAATGGCTGATGAAGCACGGGAGAAAGTGAAGGAGCTACCCGGCCTGAGTTCCAGAAAAAGTATTGTTCTGTTCAATCGCTCCTGGCACAAGGGAATTATTGGTATTTCTGCCAGTCGTATTGCCGAGGATTTTCACAAGCCCACCATTATTCTTACAGAGAGCAACGGGAAGGCAGTTGGCTCTGCAAGGTCAGTCAGGGGTTTCGATTTGTATGAGGCCATCCTTCAATGCAGGGATCTGCTCTTTTCTTACGGTGGTCACGCGCACGCGGCGGGACTGCAGCTGCCAGTTGAGGCAATCGGAGCCTTCAGCGACAGGTTTGAGGAGGTGGTGTCTGCAAGTATGAAAAAGGAATATGAGGCTCCGGTACTGGAAGTGTCAGAAACCCTGAGTTTCGACCAGATTACCCACGACTTGCTGCAATCACTCAGGGTACTCGAGCCATTCGGGCCTCATAATATGACTCCGGTTTTTGTCGCCGAAGCCGTCGGCGACACGGGGAAGAGCAAAATATTGCAGAATAACCATGCATTCCTTTCACTACGCCAAAGTGAGAACGGACCGGTATTTACCGGTATGGCGTTTGGACTGGCCGACAGGTTTTCCCGGTTGAGAACGGGGGTTTTTGATATTGCTTTCAGTCTGAAGGAAACCCGCAAGAGTGCTGCACCTCAGATTGAACTGTTGATAAAGGGTATCAGACAGTGCCGGTAGCATGGCTCAGATAATTCTTCGAGCCTTTGCCTGCAGTTGGAGTCGTCCGTTTTCCAGGCCTTCAATCTGTACCAGTCCGGGTGTTTTCCCCGGTTCAATACTCCCTAGCGTCTGCTCAAACCCCAGTGCTTCGGCGCCATGCAGGGTTGCCCAGCGGAGCATTGTTTCAAAGGGAACGTAGCTCTGGAACCTCGAAATGGTCTTCATTTCCTCCAGAATGGACAACTGCCAGTTGGAGGTAAGGCTGTCTGTTCCAATAGTTACCCTGGCTTCCGCATCCATAAATGCCTGATAGTCAGGCAGGCGATTTTCAATGTACAGGTTGGCATTCGGACAGGTAGCCCAGTAAGTATTCGGGCTCCACTTCTGTGCCGCCGAAATATCTTCGCGGGTTGTCAGGGTATTGTGAACAAAGAGCGTGCGCCGCGCGGGAGACATATTCTCCAGGGCGTAATGAATGGATGGTTTCCCATTGGGTTCGAATCCTTCGAGCGAAATTCCAAATTTGTTGTAAAATTCTGTAAATCCGCCCTCTTTACTCAAAAAAAGCGATTGTTCCGGCGGTGTTTCCTGATTGTGGATACTGATGGTTACATCACTTGCCGGATTGGCCTCGTTGATTTTTTTGAACAACTCCCTGCTCACAGAATAAGGAGCGTGGGGGACTATGGAACGCGAACTGCCCTCTGCCAGAATAATCTGGTCAAAAACCGCCGACCAGTCAGTGAAAGCTTTTTCGGCGCCTGCATCCTGTAAAAAATCGAACATTTCCACAAAGGTGTAGTATCGCATACGCCCGCGAGCCTTCACGGCAAAGGTGTCGGTTGTGTTGGAAATATCCCCGAGTGCCACGATTCCACCCTCAAGCATTTCCTTTTCCGCCTGCTCAATGGCATCGGCAATAATCTCCGGAGATGCATTTCTTTTTGTAACCACGCTGGTGATGAACGGGATAAGCCCGGTTCCGGTATCCACTTTCCCTTTCATGTGCGACAGTTCCAGGTGGCAGTGTGTGTTGACAAATCCGGGTACGATTACTCCTTTTATGTGTTCAACACTGGCAGGATCGTGCTGTTCAGCCGGTTCAATTGCGAGGATTTCACCACTGTCTCCGATGATGATGACGCTGTTCTCCAGTGGTGCCGATGAGACAGGGTAGATGGTGTCGGCGGTAATTTTTCGCATGGATTTTACATTTCTTTGTTTCGCTCCCAGTAGTTCTGGTCTTCTGCTTCGTCGAGCAGGGCAAGGTAAGACTGGAACCTGAGTTCGCTGACATCCCCGTTCCGGAGGGCTTCATGTACGGCACATCCGGGTTCGTTGCGGTGCAGACAGGCGCCTCCAAACCGGCAATGCTCCGAAAGTTTGAAGAATTCTCTGAAACTGTGGGCGATATTGGACTTGTCCTTGTTGTTGAAACTCAGTGTTTTAATACCTGGAGTATCAATGAGCGAGCCTCCGAAATCCAGATCAAACATTTCCGCAAAGGTGGTGGTGTGCTGTCCTTTACCCGAATAGTCGCTGATTTCACCCGTTCGAAGGTCAAGCTGAGGCTGTATGGCGTTTACCAGGCTGCTTTTCCCGACCCCGGATTGCCCACTGATGAGCGTCGTTTTGTTTTCCAGCAGCTCTCTGAATTCCGTCAGTCCCCGGGCTTCGGTTACTGAAGTAAGCATAACATTATAACCAATTGTGGTATAAACAGACTTCATTTCCTCGAAAACAGCCATATCTTCTTCGTCATACAGGTCGGCTTTATTGAATATGATGGTCACCGGAATTTCATCGCGCTCCAGCATAACAAGAAAACGGTCAATGAACCCCGGCTTTACAGTAGGCTGTACGATAGTAACAATGAGCACTGCCTGGTCAATATTGGCTGCCAGCAAGTGTAAATCCTGCTTCTTTCGGGGCGACTGTCGTGCTACGTAATTTGTTCTGGGAAGTATCTTTTTTATCATCCCCTGATTCTGACCTTCCGGGACGAATTCAACGTGGTCGCCTACTGCCACCGGATTGGTGACGGGTACATTGTCGAGCCTGAATTTCCCCACAATTCGGCACTGAACAGTGCTGCCATCTTCGTCAGATCGCACATTGTACCAGCTGCCGGTGGATTTTGTTACGGTTCCTTTCTTCAATTGTCTGTGACTGGATTTGATTCCCTGATTGGTTTACCGGTTAAACACCGTTCGCCGCTGTCGGGTTCCCTCAGCGCAAAATTAAGCGCAATAGTCGTGAAAAATCCCTGCGTCTCGCATTAGCCGGAAATATTTGTCTGATACCGGTCCGGCCGGTATTTCCGGAGAGCCGTCTTCTCATGTATCTTTGCGTCTGTTTCCCGATAGAAACGGGACATTTCTCTATGTCAGACGTTATTGAAATAGTATTGCTGCCCTCTGAGCAGCATGACGAGTTGGTTATCCGCAGGAAAGCTGCCCGGCAAACGGGCTTGCGCACCGACCAGATTTCTCATATTGAAATTCTCAAGAGCTCTGTGGATGCCCGCTCAAAGCAACCTGTTTTCAGACTCAGAGCGGAGGTTTTTGGTCCCGGCGAGATCTTTTCTCCCGAGCCGGCTATCCTGGATGGTTTCCGGCCGGTCAGATCCGGCGCGCCCGTTGTTGTGATTATCGGTGCCGGCCCGGCAGGATATTTTGCAGCCCTGGAATTGCTTGAATCAGGTATTAAACCCGTTGTACTCGACAGGGGCAAAGATGCGCGCGCGCGCAGGCGCGACCTGAGAGCTATACAGCAGTTTGGCGAGGTAAACCCCCATTCCAACTACTGTTTCGGAGAGGGTGGGGCAGGTACCTACTCCGATGGCAAGCTCTACACCCGGTCTGTCAAGCGGGGAAATATCCAGAAAGCGCTCAGGTTACTGGTTGAGCATGGTGCGAAACCGGATATTCTGACGGATGCACATCCACATATTGGCTCCAATAAATTACCGGGTGTGGTGCAAAATATCAGGGAAACTATTGAGCACTATGGCGGTGAAGTGCATTTCGATCATTTTGTAACCGACCTGATTATCCGGGACAGACAGATCAGCGGTGTGGTTGCCACACTGGTTGGTAAAGAAGATAACATTACCCGCGAGTATGCGGGTGATGCAGTCATCATGGCAACCGGGCACTCCGCACGCGACATATACCGGCTGCTGCACAGTCGCGGTATCAGGATTGAAGCCAAGCCGTTTGCACTGGGCGTGCGGGTGGAGCACCCGCAGCAACTCATAGACAGCGTACAATATCGTCAGCCGGTCAGGGAAGATGGCCTCCCTGCCGCAAGTTACAGTCTGGTATGCCAGGTTTCGGGCAGAGGAGTTTTCTCGTTTTGTATGTGTCCCGGCGGACTGATTGTTCCGGCGGCTACCGCCCCGGGTGAACTGGTGGTAAATGGTATGAGTATGAGCCGGCGCGATTCACCTTTCGCCAACTCGGGAGTTGTCACTTCTGTTGAAGTTGAAGACCTGCAGCCCTGGATGAAGCATGGTCCCTTTGCAGCCATGGAATTTCAGGCAGAGGTGGAAAAAAAAGTATTCCATTCCGGCGACGGCGGACAAAAAGCGCCCGCTCTTCGACTGACTGACTTTGTGAAGGGTAAAATTTCGGGCAGTCTGCCGCGTACATCCTATATACCCGGTATTTTCCCGGCGCCCCTGGGCGAGCTGCTTCCCGGCTTCATCTACAACAGACTGAGAGACGGCCTGCACGATTTCGGACGACAAATGAGGGGTTACTACACAGAAGAAGCCATCGTTGTTGCTACAGAAAGCCGTACAAGCGCACCGGTCAGAATTCCAAGAGATCCGGAAACCCTCATGCATCCGGAGGTGGAAAAACTGTTCCCCTGCGGAGAAGGTGCCGGTTATGCCGGGGGAATTATTTCGGCGGCGATGGATGGGCAGAACGTGGCCCGGGCCGTGGTTCGTGTGCTTAAAAAAGAGTAAGCGCCTGTTTATTTCGGGATAGTTTTTAACTGACGGGCAATTTCCTCTTGCCGGACTTTTTTAATGGAGTCAACCAGCGCTTTCAGGTGCTGTTTTTCGTAATCGCGGCACACGCTGTCCATTTCTTTCCTGACGTACAACAGCTGATTCGAAACGGTGGTGTCTATTTCCAGTCTGGTTTCAGCATCAATCGGGGTGCCGGAAGATCCGCACCCGGATGTCATTACAGCCACCGGTATCAGGATGACACCGATGGCTGTAAAATGGCGTATCGCACGCAGCAATATTTTGGAAGCGGCTGTTCGGGATCCGTGCGTCTTCATAATCATGCCAAATCGCTGGTAATCCTACTTTTGCGCATCCGCCCGCCGCTGCATTTCGGCTGCCTCCGCATTTTTACCCATTGCCTTGTATACCTCGGCCATTGACTCCAGCAGCCGGATATCTTCTGTCTGGCGATCTATTCCGTACTGCAGGAACTTGACAGCCGTCTGGTAGTCCTTCTTTTTCTGGTAGAAAAATTCGTAACCAACCCGGTAGCAGAATGCATTGTACTTGTCGGAGTTGGCACCATCCAGGTAAACCATATACTGATCGAGGAAGGAGCGGAAATTGTTGTTGTAGGGTATCTTTTCAAGTACGGCCTCAAACTGGTGAAACAGCTTGTCGAGCTGGTGATCAAGGTCAAATCGTGCAGCTGCCACTGCCGATTTCATAATCAGGGCAGCGCTGTAGTTCGGGTTAATGCGGAGGGCCTCCTTGATATGGTATTCCATAGTGTCCACCAGCATCTCTTTTTCGGCCTTGTCCTTGGTAATTTTGTACTTGTTATCGTACAGCCCTGTCACATAGAAAGTGTGCGACCTGCAGCTGTTGGGTGATACCTTCACTGCGGCAGCATTGATGGTGAGCCCGTCCTGCCAGTCAGGGATACGCTTGACTACCACGTATGAGTACAGTCCAAGGATACCGGCCGCCAGTAGCATACCCAGCGGATAGGCCGCATCCTGTTTCTCCTTCAGCCATCCGGGCAGCATGCGGGCAAAGAACCAGCCGGCGAGCAGACTGAACGCCACAGAGGGCATGTACAGGAAGCGCTCGTTCATAAATGTGCCTACCGAGACGAAGATATTGCTGACAATGCTCAGTGTAAGCAGGAAGTAAAGTATGCTGTATGCAGGGATAGTGTGTTTTTTCAGGTTTTTCACCGCCCAGTACGTCATGCCAATATAACCTGCCAGAGAGAGCAGTGACTTCCACTCCGTCCAGGTTACTTTGGGAACATGATAGGGGTAATAGTCTATGGTAAGCGGGTAGGGAACGAATAACAGTTTGATATACCAGCCAAGTGTCAGGAAGATGGTGGCGGATTTTTCGGCGAAACTCATTCCGAGGAACGGCTCGTTCATAATGTCTGTTCCGGTTTTGCCGTGATTCAGCATATAGCCCAAAGCCTGATAGCGAATCAGGATGAACACAAAAACCGAGAAAAGCAGCGGCAGTGCTGCCGAGAGGGCACGGTTTCTTGAAACCGAAGTAAAGCTGGCAACTGTCAGCGGAATTACAGCAAGGAAAGTGATGGTGTTTTCCTTTGAGAGCATACCCAGTAGCAGCAGCAGGGCTGAAGTCCAGAGCCAGCCTGATTTGTTTGTATCAAAATACTTCAGAGTGGCCCAGAGTGCGCCGAGTCCGCCCAGCAGTGCTATGATCTCGTCGCGGCCCTTGATATTGGCCACACACTCGACGTGCAGCGGTTGAAATACAAATACAGTGGAGGCAATAAACGGCAGGCTGAAGTACCAGCGACCACCTTCACCGATCGGGAAAAGTCCGAGGAGAATGCGGTACAGCAATATTCCGGTCAGTCCGTAAAGTATGATATTGATTGCGTGACTTACTGTTGTATGCCCCGGACCGAGTATGCCTACCTCCACGGCGAATGTTGCCAGTGACAGCGGACGATAGCGCCCACCTTCCAGAAGAAATTTCTGCTCCTTGAAGTAGCCCATGAAACTGTCGGCGGCGAATATTTTTCTCAGGCCGGCGAATCCTTCCTGAACATACGTATTTTTAGTTATAATGAGTTCATCATCAAGTACATAACCGTAGTTTATGCCTATGGCGTACAGTGCGAAGGAGAAGGCCATCAGACACAGAGCGGGTAGCCAGTTGTCTTTCCAGAATGTACCGTTCAACGTATTGGTGAGCACTACAGCTGTCGCAGCTGATTTTCTGCCGGACGTGGAAACAGAAGTAGCTTGGGTGTTCTTTTTGCTTTTTGCTGCCATATTTCAGAAAATTGATGCTGCAAAAGTAGTCAGAACCTGCGCTTGATAGGGTGTTTCCCGAAAAAATAGCAACCATCGGTCATTATCATCTGTTTAAATGATTCGGGTACCCTGAATTATCGTGCAGGTTAACCGAACTTTGTCCCTCTAATGCGTTCTACATGCAGTTTAAACCCATTTTTGAATCTGATGGAAGGCCTGTTCTGATAGCAGGTCCCTGCTCTGCTGAAACGGAAGAACAGGTAGTCAGTACAGCCCACGCGCTCAAAAGTCAGCATATTTCCCTGTTCAGAGCCGGTGTGTGGAAACCCCGTACTCGTCCGGGAGCATTTGAGGGTGTAGGCACACCCGGTCTGGCCTGGCTCGAACGTGTCAGAAGAGAAACCGGCCTGCCCGTTACTACCGAGGTGGCTACGGCTCAGCATGTTCAAGATTGTCTGCGGCACCATATTGATGTTTTGTGGATTGGAGCCAGAACAACGGTTAATCCGTTTTCAGTTCAGGAGATTGCCGATGCACTGGCAGGCACCGATACACCCGTCATTGTTAAAAATCCTGTTAATCCGGATTATAAACTCTGGATTGGGGCCATTGAACGCCTCTACAAGGCCGGTATCCGAAGAATCGCGGCTATCCACCGCGGATTTTCCACCTATGGCGATTGCAAATACAGAAATCTGCCCCGCTGGCAGATGGCTATTGATTTGATGCAGGAGTTTCCCGACCTTGAGGTTATCTGTGATGTTTCCCATATCTGTGGACGACGGGATATCCTGGCTGAAACGGCACAAAAGGCGTACGATCTGCATTTCGACGGACTGATGGTGGAGGTACACCCTGATCCTGATAACGCCTGGAGTGATGCGGCCCAACAGATTACTCCGCCTCAGTTCTCACAGATGATTGCTGCTCTGAAACGGCGACAAATCAGTTCGGATGACCCGTCCTATCTGGCGTCCATGGACTCTCTCCGCAGGCAGATTGATGAACTGGACGAAGAGATCATACAGATGATCGCGCGGCGCATGAAACTGGTGCGTGACATCGGTCATGCCAAAAAGGACAAGAACATTGCCATTTATCAGCCGGAGCGCTGGCGGGCACTCGCAGAGGCCTGTCGCCAGCGGGCCGAGAAGAGTGAACTGAGCCACGAGTTTGTTGCACTTTTTCTGGAGGCCATTCATCAGGAGGGTATCAGTCAGCAGGAAAAAATCATCAACCAGAACTAGCCGTAGATTTTTTTTGCCAGTTCCCCGGCCAGCCCTGCGTGGGTACTCGATGAAATTCTGGCTCTGTGTATTTCATCACCTGTTGCAAAGACAGCACTGGCATGGTAATAACCGTTGTTGTCCCGTTCGCAAATTACTCCCGTGTTATGACGGTGTTTCTCATGCACTTTGGCCACGCTTCGCTCAACATTGGTGCATACTGAAACTTCACTGCGGTGTATCGCCTTCAGCTGACCACGTGTTTCCGCGTCGTCCCGGAGGCAAATAACGGCCAGTACTCCCGAGCCGGGTGCAGGTGGAAACTCAAACGGATTGAGGGCTATTTTCTCAAAGCCCCGGATGTCAGGCAATGCTGCAGCTGCCTCTTCCGATATACAGCGGGCATCTGTGTCCGGCACTCCGGACAAGTTTCCGGAACCAGTTTCCGCAGGAACAATTTCAAGATCAGGACGGATTTCCCTCAAAAGCGCCGTAAACAGTGCGGAGTCAACAGATAGCGTGCCACCTTTTCTGACTTTTAGTACTTGAGTCTGGTCGAAACTGCTGGTTCTGACAAGCAGGCAGTGTCCCGGCGAACTCCTGTCGGTGAGCGCCCCGATAGTCAGGTCTGTCTGTTCGAAGAAAGGCGTTTCAGAGAGGGGCATTACAACGGTTTGTACATCGCCACGGCGAAGCGCGCCCGCGTAATCCTGTGCTTCCGACAAGACAATTACTTCTGCTTCGATATTGTTTTTCTGAAGGAAATTGTGAATTCGGTCCTGGTATCTGATGTCGGTAACACCTGTTTTCAGTTTCATTCCTGTCTGTTTACTGGTTTTCTGTCTTTTTCAGCGCCTGAATAATCAGTTCCTCTTCCGCCAGGGCCGGTATTGTAACCCTGAGGTCAGGATATTGCTCCATGGCACGCTGGATGGTGCTCAGCGCGTGCGGGTTGCGCGCCCACGCGCGCCTGGCGATGCCATTATTGACATCCCAGAAAAGCATGTTCTGCAGCCTGCGGTCGGCATGGTCAGATCCGTCGAGAACCATACCAAACCCTCCGTTGATTACTTCACCCCAGCCGACACCGCCGCCGTTGTGCAGGCTAACCCATGTGGCGCCTCTGAATGAGTCGCCAATCACGTTGTGTACTGCCATATCGGCTGTGAATCGGGATCCGTCGTAAATATTGGCTGTTTCGCGGTAGGGTGAGTCGGTGCCGCTTACATCATGGTGGTCGCGGCCAAGTACGACCGGTCCCTTCAGTTCTCCTGATCTGATTGCTTCGTTGAACGCTTTGCTTATCCGGATTCTCCCCTCCGAATCAGCGTACAATATTCTCGAAAAAGATCCGACCACCGGCAGGTTCACCTGTGCGTTCCTGATCCAGTTCAGGTTGTCGGTGATTTGTCCCCGTATTTCGTCAGGTGCTTCTTTCAGCATCTGTTCCAGCACATCCCCTGCAATCTGGTCGGTTTTCTGCAGATCTTCAGGGTCGCCGGAGCAGCATACCCAACGGAACGGACCAAATCCGTAGTCAAAACACAGCGGCCCCATGATATCCTCCACATAGGATGGGTATCTGAACGGGCTGTCGCTTCCGGATGGATAGATCTCTCCGGGTTTCCGGAAAACATCGGCACCTGCATCTCCGGCCTCTTTCAGGAAGGCATTTCCGTAGTCCCAGAAGTACATGCCGCGTGCGGTCATGGTATTGATAGCCTCCACATGCCTTCTCAGGGTAGAGCCAACTTCTTCCAGAAATTTTTTCTTGTCTGTATTCAGCAGGTCTCTGGCTTCCTCAAACGTATAACCTGCCGGACAATACCCCAGATCATTGATATTATGGCAGCTCGTTTGATCCGATCCCAGTTCAATCCGGATGTTGTCGCGCACGAACCGCTCCCAGAGTTCGACAATATTACCCTGATAAACCAGGGCAACAGCTTTTTTGGCAGCGCGGGCAGCTTCTATGGCTGTTACCAGCTTGCCGGCATCCTGGTACACATTTTCCTCTCTGATGTAGCCGTCGGTCAGCCTCTGCCTGATCATATCGGTATCCGTTTCGGCAATTACCCCGACACAGCCTGTGATGACAGCTGCCACTGCCTGTGCACCACTCATTCCGCCCAGTCCTGAAGTAACAAAAACACGGCCGGCCAGACTGTCGCCGAGCCCCATACGGCGTCCGGCATTCAGCAGTGTAATAGTCGTACCGTGAACAATACCCTGCGGTCCGATGTACATGAATGAACCGGCCGTCATTTGACCGTACTGGGTTACACCCATGGCATTGTACCTGTTCCAGTCGTTTTTGGCAGAGTAGTTTGGTATCATCATACCGTTGGTTACCACCACTCTCGGCGCCTCCGGATGACTTGGGAATAACCCCATCGGATGTCCTGAATAAAGCACAAGTGTCTGATTTTCAGTCATTTCAGACAAATACTTCATAGTGAGCAGATACTGGGCCCAGTTTTGAAATACAGCGCCGTTACCTCCGTAGGTAATCAGTTCATGCGGGTACTTGGCTACTTTGGGATCAAGATTGTTCTGGATCATCAGCATGATGGCGGCAGCCTGCGGTGTTTTCGCCGGATAGTCGGCAATGGCGCGGGCGTGCATGGGGTAGTCAGGCCGGAAGCGGTACATATAAATACGACCGTATTTTTTTAGTTCCGCTGCAAATTCGGGAGCCAGGATGGCGTGCCACTCGGCCGGGAAATAGCGCAAAGCATTTCTGAGCGCCATTATTGTATCCTTTTCTGATAATACGCCTTCGATTACACGCCTGGGTGCGTGAGCGACTGCAGGATCAAGCGGTCTGTTTTCCGGTAGTATTGCCGGAATCCCGGCTGATATCTGTGATTGGAATGTGGTCAGGGACATGTTTGCAAATTTGAGCGCAAAAGTACGCCGAAAGCAGTTATATCATCTGGATTAGAATTGCCAGGATTATTGTGTAACATTGGTCACAGTCAATTAGATCTGATATGCACGAATTTTGAGCTTTCAATTCACTACAACACTTGAAAATGGCAAACCAGATTGCGGCCACGCTCTTCTCCAACTGGCACTTCACGCGAATATTCCGTGCAGGTATCGCTGTATTCGCTTTTTCCGAGGCATGGCGTACAGGCGATTCCCTTCTGCTGGGAATGGGCGGTATTCTGGCGCTGCAGGCGCTGTTTAATGTTGGCTGCTGCGGAGTGGGCGGATGTGCCGTGCCTGCCAAAGAGGCTAAAGCCGGAACAGATTCCGTTACTTATGAGGAGGTGAAATAAATCGTGACTCGCAGGGGCCCTGATTGCTGGCTATTCGACCACGACGGCTGCCCGGCCTCCCGGGCTGACAGCCACCCGGGTAATTTTTTTTACACCATACTGTGCAAGATTCCCGGCTTCTTTCCAATCTGTATCCTTGCCGGGTGAGCAGGTGTACAGCACGGAGCCCTGTCCGGTTATAAATGAACCATCCGGCAGGATGGCAAAATCCTCACTGCCGGACGGCATTTTGACGATGATTTCCTGCTTGTCTGTATCCGGTGACCATTGTTTCAGGTACCAGATTTCCTCGCTTGCCTTTTGAACAAAAGCGAGCTGACCGTCTTTTGTCATTTGAAGGCATCTGCCCGGATTAATGGCAATTTTACGCGACTTTTGCCTGTTTGTTCCTGCTGTTATCAGCTTGTGCGGTTCTGACTCGTGCCCTACGATGAAGAGTGCTGCCGATGTATCGTTTAACCAGCAGTGATAGCCCACGTCGTAAACAGTCTCAAACTCCGGTCTGCCGTTGTCCTCGGCATTGATGGGGAATGACCATAACCGCTGATTGCCATCTTCTTCCACCCTTATAGCCGAGAATCTTTTTCCCCCCGGCATCGGGGTGGGAGAGTATTCAGCTGTCCGACTGGTGCGGGTTATTGCTGCGAACGTTTTATCGGCCAGATTCAGCGAATAAATGTCCGTTTGTGTCGTATCGTCTGCTCTCTGAACCGTGAGCCACAACTCACTGCCGGAGAAAAATTTAGGCTGGTTATTGTAACCTTCCGGATTAAAGGAGGTGAGGTAAGAAGCCTCTCCAATCTTCCATTTTCCTTCGTTTACAGACATATTCAGCAACATGACATCGTGGTGAGCGAGTCGTTGTGCCTGTACTCCTGCAGACAGGCAAATAATCAGCGATACAGTGATACTGCGCATGGTCAGAAATTGGTTACAGCCAGCGAACCAGTGCAAAATCCTGTCTGTGAGGCAGCATAGGGTGTTTCGGAAACATACGGAATCCGTATTCGAATACCCCCGCACCGTCTGGCAGGAATCGGCATACATAGGTTGAGTCGGCGCCGCTGGTATGTGAGAATTGCATTTCGTGCTTGCCGGTCAGCTCCAGTTCCTCTTCCGATTTACGTTTGTAGAATACTACCTCTATGCCGATATCCTCCGGCGACAGATCCTGGAGGCGGAGTGTCACCCGTGCTTCAAAGGCTTCTCCGAGTGGCAGCGACCGGTTGAACGTATCCGGAGCCTGCAGGTCAATAAGTTCGATGGCTTTCCAGGTGTTTTCCACCCTTTTCTTCCATGAAGTGAGCTCATGGGCGTGCTGGTAGTGGTGCTGGCACAGCTGTTTGCTTCTGATCCAGAGTTTGTTGTAGAAGCGCTCGTAGTAGTCGTCGAGCATTCGCCCCATCACGAACTCGGGCGCTATCTCGGAGATGGTGTTTTTGATATGCTGTACCCACCGCTCGCTCACACCCTCGGGATTGGTGTCGTAATAAGTGGGTATAATATCGTTTTCCAGAATGTTATAGATGGTTTCGGCATCCAGTTCGTTCTGAAGACTGGGGTCAGCATATGTGTCGTGTTCGGAGAGCGCCCAGCCTGCTCCGGGTTTGTAGCCCTCACACCACCAGCCGTCGAGAACAGAGAAGTTCATCACACCGTTCATTACGGCTTTCATGCCGCTGGTACCGGAAGCCTCCTTGGGTCTTGTCGGATTGTTGAGCCAGACATCCACACCGGCAGTCAGCAATTTGGCCATTTCCATGCTGTAATTTTCAAGGAAAATTACCTTGCCTCTGAATGCGGGGTTTTTTGTGACATTGTAAATAAGCCTGATATACTCCTGTCCGCCCTTGTCAGCAGGGTGTGCTTTTCCTGCAAAGAGGAAGATAACTGGGCGGTCGGGGTTGTTGACTATTTCAGCGAGCCGCTGTTCATTGGAAAAAAGCAGTGTGGCGCGCTTGTAGGTGGCAAACCGGCGGGCAAATCCGAAAACCAGTGCATCGTCCTTGATGGCATTAACCACCTCAAAGGTAACGCGCGGGTTTTCGCCACGACGCATCAGATCGGTGGTCAGTGACTGTCTTGCCCAGTCGAGCAGCCTTTTCTTCAGCAATTTGCGTATAGCCACAAGTTCGGCGGCCGGTACCTGCTGAATTTTTTTCCAGAGTTTTCGGTCGGATTGCTTCTCTGAGAAGTCCTTCCCCAGTTTCTGGTTGTAGAAATCAAGCCATTCGGTAGCCACCCAGGTTGGGAAGTGTACGCTGTTCGTAACATACCCAATGTGGTTTTCAGTGTGGTGATAGTCGGGAGTCAGTTCACAGAACATTTTCCTGCTCACATCGCCGTGCAGGCGACTCACTCCGTTTACTTCCTGGGAGGTTCGTATGGCCAGATGGCTTACATTGAAGAGTTCATCTTTGTTGTCGGCATGAGAGCGTCCCAGCGCCATCAGCTCATCCCATGGCAGATCAAGTGCAAAGGTGTATTCCTCAATATAGTTCTTCAGCAACTCTTCTGAAAAAGTATCATGTCCGGCTGGTACAGGCGTGTGGGTTGTAAAAAGCTGGGAGGATCTAACAACCTCCAGGGCTGCCTGATAGCCAAGCCCCTTTTCCTTGATGCAGTTTCTCAAACGCTCCAGTCCGATGAATGCGGCGTGACCCTCGTTCAGATGGAACAGGTCGGGCTCTATACCCATTGCATTGAGTGCGCGCAGACCTCCAATGCCAAGCAGAAGCTCCTGACGAAGCCTGTTTTCATTGTTTCCGCCGTAGAGCTGGTGGGTAATTACTCTGTCCTCCCAGGCATTGTCATCAATGTCGGTGTCGAGCAGATAAAGCGACATGCGGCCAACAGGGAGTTCCCATACCTTTGCCCATACGGTTCGTCCGGCCAGACTGATGTTGATTTTCAGCCATTCGTTTCTGTTGTCGCGTACAGGGTGCAGCGGAAGCTGGGTAAATTTTGCAGGGTCATAGTTGTGTATCTGTTCACCGCTGATGGATATACCTTGCTGAAAATATCCATACCGGTACAGAAGTCCGACGGCCACGAAGTCCGCATTCCGGTCGCTGATTTCCTTCAGATAGTCGCCTGCAAGTACTCCAAGTCCACCTGAATACAGTCTTACCGATTGATGCAGGCCATATTCCATACAAAAATAGCCAATCTTGGGCTGTTTTTCCTGTTTGGGTGCCGACATATACGACTTGAACCGCTCATAAACGGATTTCATGCGTTTGACAAACGACTTGTCGGATACGAGCGTCTGAACCTGCTCCATACTAAGTCCGTCCAACAGCGCAACCGGGTTGTACTGAAGCCGCTCAAATTCTGCGGGATCAATATTCCTGAACATTTCTGAAGCTTCATGATCCCATGACCACCACAGATTTTGCGCCAGTTCTCCCAGCGGAGCCAGCGATTCAGGCAGTTTGGGTTCAATAAAAATACGCTTGAGCTGTGCGCTCTTTTGGGTGAGACTTCCAACCATAGTGGATATTATTGTGTTCTGAATGAGTCCGATTTGTCAGGATGTCGGTTTCGGAGGTTCCTGATGCCCTGTTATGATTCTTTAAGGCCGAACTGTTTGAAAACACAAAGGTACGACTCTCGTGTGAACTTCGTGTAAAAAATGCACTATCTATTCCCGGGGGTTGGTCATGCGCATGTAAAAAATACAAAAGTGAAAGTCTTTCGAACTTGTTTGGAAAGTTGGCAACTGTGTAGCTTAAATTTGCACCAAAAAAAGATGTACAAATATCTGCTTCTGCCTGTTCTGGCGCTCTCGCTTGTGCAATGCAAAGACGCCCCCAAGGAATCCGAAGCCCCTGCTGCAGCAGCGGGCGCACCTGCAGGGAATGCTGTTGTATCCGGTGCAACATCCGGACAATCAGAGACTCCTTCTGCATCCCGTATACGCGGACTGATGATGCAGAACGGTGACAAACTCGGGTTCATGGACTTTGCCAACCAGAAACTTTATCTTTTGAAGGATATGACCGGTGGTTCTGTGGTTGCTAATTACAAGAAAGCCATCCAGCCATGTGTATATCCTAATGAAACGGCCTTTGCTGTGTTTTCAGGGCAGTTTAACGGTACCGGTGAAATGCGTTTGCCGATTTTTGAGGTTGCCAAAGTGGATTCCCTGCTGCCAAAATCACCCGATCTGATGAATTCGGTCAGCGTACCCTTCGAATTCTGGTGTTTCGGCACAGAGCCTTTTGGCTGGGATATCGAAATCAGCAACCCGGAAGGAGGTATTTTTCTCCAGAACAGCCAGAACAATACGGCCTCTTTTTGTCCGTGGGTGCCGCCCGTAAAAAAGGGCAACACCTATATATATGATGTACCGGGTTCTCCCAATTCTCCAGCGCTCACCATACGAATTACCAAACAGTCAGTAAAAGTAGGCGGAAAGAGTTACGAGTACGCTTGCGAACTGGTCATGGACAAAATCACCTTCAAGGGTGGAGCAACAAGAGGTCCCGGAAAGCTGAATCCCGGCGACCCCGCTGCCTCGGAGTGAGTTCCACAACCTGACACCCTGAAATTCAGAGGAGCCGGTGTTTACCACCCCGGCTCCTCTGAATTGATACCCTTATTATAAAAAACTGTTCTTCAGAGGTCGTAGGTAACCTCAACTACATCAGAATCCGGTCTTGACTGGCAGGTCAGAATGTAGCCAGACTTGATTTCGCTCTCGTCGAGTGCGTAACAGGCATCCATCACTACCTTTCCGCTGAGTACTTTGCCCATGCAGGTTGCGCAGGCTCCCGAGGTACAGGAGTAGGGCGGATCCAGCTTGGCCTTGACCAGCACATCGAGGATAGTGCCGCCATCTGGCACCATAAACTCGTGCTTTTCACCACGAAGATGTATGATTGCCTTCTTTTCTCCTCCGGCAGCTCCTGCCACAAATTCGCCAGGTGTATGACCGGCATTCACAAAGTGCTCGGTATGAACCTGTTTTGAAGAGATTCCTCTTGAAATAATTGCGTTCCTGATATCATCGGCCATGAATCCGGGGCCACATATAAAATATACGCAGTCCTGTTCCGGCCCTCTTGCCATCTGCTCATCCAGAAACTGATTGGCCACTTTTGCCGTTATGCGACCCGTTTTTCCCTGCCAGTTGGAGCTGCTCTTCCTGAACAGACCGAACAGGCCTCCGCTGCTTTCCTTTTTGGGTTGACTGAGTACATATTCCACGTGCAACTGACCGTCATATCGCTTGCTCAATGCGTCGAGCTCATCCCGAAAAATGATATTTTCCTCATCGCGGTTGCCATACAGCAGGAAAACGGCACTCATAGGCTCTGCCTCCAGCACTGTCCTGATAATGGACATCAGCGGAGTAATACCACTGCCTGCCCCGAACATATAATAGGTGCGTCGCTTGTCGGGATTTACTTCCGAGTAGAACCGGCCCTCGGGGGTGGCTACGTTCAGTGTATCACCCTCTTTCACCTCATCAACCAGCCAGGTGGATACGCGTCCGCCTTTTACTTTCTTTACAGTGATTGCCAGTTTGTTGTCCAGCGGACTTGATGACATGGAATATGAGCGTCTCAGCTCCTTTCCGTCCTGCTCTGTTCTCAAGGTGATGTATTGCCCCTGTCTGTAAGAGAATTTGTCTTTCAGCGATTCGGGGACTTCCAGCTCAATGGTGCTGGTATCGGTTGTTTCCGGCCTGATGGCCCTGACTTTCAGTTCGAAGAATTCCATAGAAAAATTGTTGTGCCTGTTTTGGCAGCGCAAATGTAACTGTGTGAACAATTTTCAAACCGAAAGGTTACGTCAGTTGTTCTAATATGGAAGAATTTAAAATACAGTTCTTCTCTCTTTGTCTTCACATGGCACCTCGCAAACCCGGTATTAATCAGTGCTTTTAAATAAAATTCAGGCAGCAATCCCTGCCTACAAAAAATGGCTGTCTGAAGTGCGTACGCACCCTGGTTTGTATGCCTGGGAAGCGGTACAACATTTTCAGAATAACTGGAATCCTGACTCGCCGGATCCTGCAGCCATGTACGAAGGTTGTTTCTACAGTGAGCAGAATCGCAGATTGTGGCAGGGAGAAAATTGGGAGCCGCGCAGAATCATGACAGAATTCTGGAAATTTGATCCACTCACAGTAAAATGGATGTTCGACGACTTGTTCAATGAAACCAAATCGGTTGACGGTCGGGTTGGTCGCTTTGTGTTTGGCTGCGATTCTCTGCTGCGCGATTACAAAAAAGCCAGACCTGCTTCAATCGAAAATAACCACTATCACTCGGATTACCGGATGATATCTGTCTATCTGTCATTCAGATACCCGGATTCTTATGCCCCTTACGAGTTCGACAGTTTCAAAAAAGTGCTGACGCTGCTGGGCGCGCGCGATATACCGGAGCAGGACGACCTGCCGAGATATTTCAAGGTCCTGAAAACGCTGATGACCTTTCTGGACAAGGATCCGGAGGTAACAGCGCTGGTTCAGAAGCATCTGCATCCCAAAAAACACTTTGCAGGCAAAACTATGCTGGTTGCAGCCGATTTCTGCAGGTTCATCACTGAATAAATCCGTGGAAACGAAGCAGATGGTGCTCCGACTGCTCGTTGTAAATTTCCAGTATCAGCGCGTGCTTCTGAGGTGGTTTTCTCGGGAACAGAATCTTCACAGGGTTGTGGATATATCCTCTCAGCTCAAAAAGTTGAAGCTGTGGATTGCGCGGTCGTTTGAACAATAGCAGCTCCTCCGCCGTTTCAGGAAGCGGAATATCCGCATAGCCCTCTTCTGCCAGAAAGGCCCGCACCATGGAGTAGGTCTTGTCGGGAGTTGTGCCGGCAAATGTTGTCCGGTAAACGTACCCGTCGCAAGTGCCACCCATGTAGTCCGATCCTGCGGGAGGAAATGACACCCTGATTGGAATATGCGGCGCATCCGACACCTCTTCCGGGGGCGTCAGTGGTGTCGGGTTTTCCCAGTCTTCTGCGAATCCAAATTCATCGTATCCCACTGCAGTGAATTTGTGGCAAAAGTAATAATTCCAAACAATTTATATCAAACAATTTTTCTTGTGAACGCACACCTTCTTACAATCGGCGACGAAATTCTGATCGGTCAGATCATAGACACCAATTCTGCCTGGATGAGCCGGCAGCTCAACCTGATAGGCGTCTCCGTAAATGGCAAGAGCAGTGTCGGCGATACCCGGGCGGATATTATCTCCGGAATTGAACATGCGCTGAGCCTGGCTGATATTGTTCTTATTACCGGGGGACTTGGGCCAACCAAAGACGATATAACCAAAAAAACGCTTGCCGATATGTTTGAATCCGGCATGAGTTTTCATCAGGAAACTTTCGACAGAATCAGTGCCTACTTCCAAAAAGTCGGCCGGCCCATGCCGCCTTCCATGAGGGATCAGGCTACGCTGCCCGACAAGGCAATCATCCTCGTAAACAAGGTTGGCACCGCTGCCGGAATGTGGTTTGAGCGCGACGGGAAGGTGCTCGTATCATTGCCGGGGGTTCCGTTTGAAATGGAATACCTTATGACAAACGAAGTGCTCCCGCGACTGAAGAGCAAATTTGTGTCCAGACCCATTGTGCACCGAACGCTCCTCACTGCCGGAGAGGGCGAAAGTGCGATTGCCCGCAGACTGGAGGATTTTGAAGAAACATTGCCGGCCTATATCAAACTGGCATACCTGCCTGCACTCGGTCAGGTCAGGCTTCGACTAACCGGCGTTTGGCCCGGCGAAATTCACCCTGATTCTGAGGCGGTTCTGACAAATGAAGTGGAAAATTACACGGCAACCCTGCGCAATACAATCGGGGACCTCGTGTTTGGTGCGGAAATACAAACACTGCAGGGTGTAGTTGGTGAAAAGTTGCGTGCACTCGGCCTGACACTTTCAACGGCTGAAAGCTGCACAGGAGGCTATATCAGTCACCTGATAACTTCCGAAGCCGGAGCTTCCGATTTTTTTACCGGTTCTGCCGTAACGTATTCCAACGAGATGAAAATTTCCCTGCTTGGCGTTAATCCGGAAACCATAAACGCTTTCGGAGCTGTCAGTGAGGAAACTGTGCGCGAGATGGCAGAAGGGGCTGTGAAAAATCTTGGATCAGACGTGGCGATTGCCGTTTCAGGCATCGCCGGACCAGGAGGCGGTTCACCCGAAAAACCGGTCGGGACAGTCTGGATTGCGGTGAGTAATGGCGCCCGGACTACCGCCCAAACGTATATTTTTGGGCGCGACAGGGGGAAAAACATTCAGATGGCGGGCGTTTATGCCCTGAATATGCTGAACAAGTTTCTCGGACAGGCTACTGATCCAGGTTCTCGGTAAGCCGCTGTACAATTTTGAAGTTGCTGAAAAACTCGCGGGCGATAACCCGAAGAATAGTGTACACCGGAACGCCGATAACCATACCGGTAACCCCCCCGAGTTTGGCGGAAGCCAGCGTAATCAGAAAAATCTCCAGCGGATGTGCCTGTACACTCTTTGAGATGATATAGGGACCGACCAGATTATTGTCAATCAGCTGAACAACAACAAATGCTCCGGCCACTTTCAGCAACATGGGCAAGAGTAACACAAAATCAATGTCCAGATTGGAAGAAAGTGTGATGAACAGTCCGAAAATCATTCCAAGCACCGGACCGACGTAGGGAATAATATTGAAAAATCCGCCAAAAACTCCAATCAGCATGGAATTGTTGTTCCCTGCAACCCACAAAATCATCGTCACATTGAAGGCAAAAATCAAAGTCTGTATCATTAATCCTCTGAAATAGCCCGTGAGTACCACGCTGCTTGAACGTATAGCTGCCTGTGCTTTCCGCTCCATTTCGTCGGGCACGAGCGCGTGTATGATATCTGCAAACAGACTGCTGTCTCTCAGAAAAAAGAACAGAATGAATGTTACTGAAGCGAAGGTAACCAGGGTATTTCCGGCAACACTGACAAACGAACCGAGATAGTCACCTACGAGCGTGGGCCGAAACCATTCACTGAACACGTGCTGAATACGTATTGACAAGCTTTCGTTGGCAGATAATACACCGAACTGATGCAGCATCAGGTCAAGGTCTGCAAACGGCCCCCGTAGTTTTTCTCCGATAGAGTGGTAATCTATAGAGGCCAGGTTGCGCGCCTGAGCCACCACTGTCGGAACAAAAAGGAGCATGAATCCGGCAAGAACTGCGTAAAAAAGCAAAATGGTTAAGGCAGATGCAGCAGATGGACCCATCCTGAACCGGCCAACCCGTATTCTTTTCTGCAGCACTACTGTCAGAGGCCTGCCCAACATTGAAATTACCCAGGCAATGACCAGATAGGTTACAATATCGGAAAAGTAATAGATCAGCAACCCTGCAAGCAGGGCGCCCGGAATCAATAAAATCTGCCGCTGGCTCAACTGCATCATAATATTGGGTATTTCAGACCTTGAGATACTGTTTCGTTAAAAAACGGTGTAAAAATAGGGTTTTTTCATGTGCTGTATCGTGTTAGACAAATTTGACTACTTTTGCATACTGAAAGTACTACATCATTCTTTGTCGCTGTCCGCCACTCAACGTGCGGATGGCATCTGCAACAAAATTCAAAATCATGCCAGAGCTGGCACCATACCTCGAACACACCGTCCTGAAACCCGATACTGCCATCGGTGATATTGCCAGAGTTTGTGACGAAGCCGCGCGATTTGGCTTCGCGGCTGTCTGTATCCCCCCGCTGTTTGTTCGGGATGCCCGGAATATGCTGGGTGAAAGATCAAAAACACGACTGGCCACTGTTGTCGGATTTCCGATGGGTTACTCTTCTATTTCCTCCAAAAGTGATGAAATAAAACGAGCCATGGATGAAGGAGCCAGTGATATAGATGCAGTACTCAATATTTCTGCAGTAAAAAGTGCCCTCTGGAATCACGTTGGCAGAGATCTTGACGCACTGACACTCGCCACACAGTCAAGGGGAGGGGTTCTCAAGCTTATTCTGGAGTGTGGCCTCCTTTCCACGGATGAACTTGTCAGGGTAATCGGGATGGCCCGTGACGCCGGTTTGCCATGGCTCAAAACCGGGACCGGATTTCACGGCCACAACGCCACACCCGAGATGGTAAAAAATCTCGTTCGTTTGTCAGGCGATCACTTTAAAATCAAGGCCGCAGGCGGTATCAGAACTGCTGTGCAGGCGCAGGCGCTGATTGATGCGGGAGCACATCGCATCGGAACTTCCGCCGCTATGGAAATGCTTTCACTGAAATAATGCGCCCGGGAAAGAAACCGTCGAATCTGGAGCCGCTCACACCGGATGAAATTTTGTCCAGAATGGAGCGATTCTGCGCCTGGCAGGAAAGGGCGCCTGCCGAAGTATATAAAAAGCTGAATGAGCTGGGTGCCGGTGAAGAGGCCGCCGGAATGATTCTTCAGATACTACGCAATGACGGGTATTTCGATGAGCAGCGATTCGCCACTTCCTATGCAAGGGGAAAACTTAGAATAAATAATTGGGGTAAAATCAAGATCAGGCTGGCACTGCAGGCCAAGGGTATAAATCCGCAGGCTGTCTCCACGGCACTCTCAAACCTGGACGAATTGGAATATACCGAAATCCTGAGTGCTGTAATCAGTAAAAAAAAGGCTCTTTACAAAGAAAGTGCCGACTCGAAGCGGAAGACTATCGAGGCGGCACTCAGAATGGGTTTTGAACCCGATCTTGTTTTCAGCGAAGTCAAAAATCAGTTCGCATAGTCACTCAGGAATTTGATCCGCATCAGCTGAATCTCTTCCCAGGTTATTTCATCGTCCTTGAGCTCCTGGTAGGCAATGTCAATGTCATCAGTCTCTGCTTCCTTGAAGTAATCAATCACTGCCTCCCGTACATATTCATCTATGTTTTTATTGAGGTAGTAGTCAAGTCTGATTTTCGTTCCGGAGTTGACAATCATATCGAGCTCGCTCAACAATTCATCCATGGAAAGGTCGTTACTTTTGGCAATGTCTTCCAGCGGAATCTTGCGATCAATAGCTGTAATGATGGCAACTTTTGTTTTTGATTTGTTGGCAACAGTCTTGACGGTGATATCCATCGGCCGCTCAATCTCGTTGTCTTCACAGTACTTCTTGATCGCATCAATAAAGGGTTGACCATATTTTTGAGCCTTACCCTGAGAAACACCCACAATTTTACTCAAATCATCCATGGAGATTGGATATTGAGTTGCCATTTCCTCCAGTGACGGATCCTGAAAGATAACATAGGGCGGAAGGTTGAACTTCTTGGCAATGTTTCGCCTCAGATCCTTCAGAATGTTCATCAGTGGCTCATCGAGTACCGCAGTACCACCGCGCTCGTCGTCGGCGTCATAGTCGCCCTCTTCATAGTCGTGGTTGATGGTGATCTGAACAGGGTAGGGGGCTTTGACATATTCACGCCCTGCTTCGGAAACCTTCAACAGGCCGAACTGCTCTATTTCCTTGTAAATCAGGTTGTTGATCATGGCGTGGCGGAAGATGGAACTCCAGTAGTTCTCATCTTTGTCGTCACCAACCCCGAAGTTTTCCATTTCTGTGAACCTGAAATCCTTCATCTCCTTGGTTTCCCTGCCCATCAGGTAGTCCATGACCGTTTTCATCAGGTAGTTCTCGTTCAGATCGAGGATACACTGAATCACGTTGACCATTTCCTGCTGAACACTGACCTTTTCCTTGGGCGACTTGCAGTTGTCGCACATTTTGTGGCAGTTGTCGTCGTTATAGTCTTCTCCAAAGTAGTGTAAAAGGAATCGCCGCCTGCACGAGGCAGTTTCTGCATAGGCTACCACCTCTTGCATCAGCTGGGCACCCATCTCGCGTTCAGATACAGGTTTGTCTCTCAGGAACTTTTCAAGTCGGAGGATATCTGCATAGTTGTAAAATGAGATACACTTGCCGACAAGACCGTCGCGGCCGGCGCGACCAGTCTCCTGATAGTAATTTTCAATTGACTTGGGCATGTCATAGTGCATAACAAACCGTACATCGGGCTTGTCAATACCCATCCCGAATGCAATGGTGGCACATATAACATCAATATCTTCCATCAGGAATGCGTCCTGAGTGTTGGCGCGCGTCTTTGGATCGAGTCCGGCGTGATACGGAGCGGCCTTGATATCGTTGACCGATAACACCTCGGCGAGGTCCTCAGCAGTTTTCCTGTTCTGTACATAGATGATGCCGGACTGACCGCGAAACTCTTCCTTGATAATCTGGATTATCTGCTTCATCGTCTGGTCCTTTTTGACCTTGGGCCGGACTTCATAAAACAGGTTGTCTCTGTTGAAGGAGGATACGTATGTATGCTCGCCATCCATCTCGAGATTCTTCACAATGTCCAGCTGCACTTTGGGTGTTGCAGTGGCTGTGAGTGCCATGATAGGTACTTCTCTGGCAATGGCATCAAGCATGGTGCGGATTCTGCGATACTCCGGCCTGAAATCATGCCCCCATTCCGAGATACAGTGCGCCTCGTCAACCGCAACAAAGGAGATATCCGAGTTCTGAAAAAACTCTATATTTTCCTCTTTGGTAAGCGTCTCGGGAGCAACATACAGGAGTTTGGTCTTCCCGTCGGCAATGTCCTGCTTGACAGCCTTCATCTGGGCTTTTGTCAGCGAGGAGTTGAGAAAATGCGCTATGGAATCGTGATCGGAGTAGCCTCTTAACGAATCAACCTGGTTTTTCATCAGCGCAATCAGCGGACTGATGATAATGGCTGTACCGGGCAACATCAGGGCCGGGAGTTGGTAGCAGAGACTTTTCCCGCCACCAGTCGGCATGATGACGAAAGTATCATACCCATCCAGCAAACTTTGAATAATAGATCGCTGCTCCGCTTTGAAAGCATCGAATCCGAAGTACTTCTGAAGATTTTCAAGCAGGTTGTCTTGTCCTGAA
>CAIYFY010000520.1 GCA_903925535.1 uncultured Bacteroidota bacterium
CGCTGGGGTGTAGCTGAGCAAACGCTGAATGCCTACCTGACTTACGAAGGTGGTAAACTGACCAATGCACTCGGTGGAGCTCGCTTCACTGCCGGTCAGGATGAAGTTTACCCGATCCCGCAGGCTCAGATTGATATTCAGGGTGCCGACGTTCTGAAGCAGAACCCGGGCTATTAATTCTGAATGGCATGAGTTAATGCGCGGTTCCGCTGCCGCTAACAACGGCAGCGGAACCCGTTTTTTGATCGTATGAAAAGTCCCGGATTTTTTCTTCAGGAAATTATCCGGGACTTTTTCATGAATTTACCTTTCTGAAATTACCTTCACGACCAGTTTAAACAACCCGTTATCCAGTTGTGAGAAAAATCCTTCTATTCCTCCTGATTTCCCTGCTCGCGCTCGCGTGTACCCGCAAAAACCAGGGCATGTTTGTCCTGCTCAACAGTAAAGAAACCGGAGTAACCTTCAACAACGATATCACCGAATCTGACTCCCTGAATATCCTGGATGATGAATTCATCTACAACGGCGGTGGGGTAGGTGTAGGCGACTTTAACGGAGACGGACTAGCCGATCTGTACTTCACCGGAAGTCAGGTGGATAACAAACTCTACCTGAATCGCGGAAATATGAAGTTCGAGGATGTCACCGGCATCTCGGGTACTTCCAAAACGAACGGTGAGTGGTCGTCGGGCGTAAATGTCCTCGATATCAACCGCGACGGCCGGGCAGATATTTATGTCTGCAACACTTTTCTCGCCAACCCGCAAAAAAGAAAAAATCTGCTCTTCGTCAATCAGGGGAATAACGAACAGGGTATTCCGACTTTCATTGAACAGGCAGCACAGTACGGAATAGCAGATACAACCCACAGCAGTCACGCACAGTTCTTCGACAGCGATAACGATGGCGACCTCGATCTGTTCATCGGGGTAAATGTCATGGATACCAAAATACCCAACCGGTATGTGGAAAAGGCAACCGACGGATCCGCTCAAAATACTGACAGGCTCTACCAAAATGACAACGGAAAATTCACTGATATATCGCTGAAATCAGGCATCCGATTCGCCGGATTCAGCCACTCCACGCTTACCGCCGATTTCAACGGCGATGGATGGCAGGATATCTATGTGGCCAATGATTATGTATCCAACGACCTGCTGTACCTGAACAACCGGAAGGGCGGATTCGAAAACCGGATCGCCGGCATCTTCAAACACCAGGCCGCCTCCGCCATGGGTAGTGATCTGGGCGATATCAATAATGATGGCCTGTCCGATATGTTCACCACGGAAATGCTGCCATATTACAATAAACGAAAAAAACTGTTTCTCGGCGCCAATAACTACTCTACCTATATCAATAATAATCAGTACGGCTATGAATATCAGTTCGGCCGGAATGTCATGCAGCTCAATCGCGGAACAGACCCGAATACCGGACTCCCCGTTTTCAGCGATGTGGCGTTTATGACCGGTACGCAGGAAACTGAATGGAGCTGGGCACCCCTCCTGGCCGATTATGACAACGACGGAAACTGCGATCTGTTCGTCACGAACGGTTTCCCGCGCGATGTCACGGACCATGACTTCGCCCTGTACTACAGCACTGATCGCTACCTGATTGCTCCCGTTGACCTGCAGGAGCGCATCCCGCAGGTGAAAAGTCCCAAATTCCTTTTCAAAAACCACGGTGAACTGTCTTTTGAAGATATCTCTGAGTCAGCTGGCGTAGCTGTACCGGCCTTCTCCAACGGAGCCGC
Organism: uncultured Bacteroidota bacterium; assembly: GCA_903925535.1. Lineage (GTDB taxonomy): Bacteria > Bacteroidota > Bacteroidia > Chitinophagales > Saprospiraceae > M3007. Next base: position 1,766 of record CAIYFY010000520.1, read on the forward strand.
CTGTGCCGATCTGGATAACGACGGCGATCTCGACCTGATCGTTAACAATATTGATCAGGAAGCGTTTATTTTCAAAAATACCCTCAACGACGGCGAGAAAAAACCGAATTACCTGCGCGTCAGACTGGAAGGAAGACCGGAAAACCCCGACGCATTCGGCGCGGAAGTGACGATATGTTACAACGGCCAGAAACAAAAAAATACCGCCGTATCGGGAAGGGGGTATCTCTCCTGCAGCGAAAGAATCTTTCACTTCGGCCTTGGTAATGCCAACGCCCCGGACTCCGTTATTGTTAACTGGGGAGGAAATGAGATGAGTGTAATTAAAAATTTGAATATAAATAATTTAAATATAATAAAATATTCTGAATCAAAAAAGTTGCCGGCCATTCCTGTTGCACGCAACACACTGCTGAATGAACTGGAAGAGGGCGCGCTCGGCCTCGATTTCACGCCTGCCGAATTTGATTATATTGACTTTAATGCTCAGCCAACGCTGCCCCACAAATTTACGCAGTATGGTCCGGCACTCGCTGTCGGCGATGTAAATGGCGATGGCGACGATGATTTGCTGTGCGGAGGAAGTGCCCAGCACGACGCGACCATCTTCTTCTCCAGTGTGGGCGAGGGGTTCGACCGGAGTTCACTTTCCCTTAAATCTGAATCGAACAAACAGGAAGAGGATCTGGGTATGCTGCTCCTGGACGCCGATGGCGATTCCGATCTGGATATTTACATCGCCCGCGGGAGTCCGCAGCAGGCGCCCAACTGGCCATACTACCAGGATGTACTGTATGTCAATGACGGACACGGCTCCTTCACGCCGGTGCCCGGTGCCATTCCGAAAGAAACCTCCTGTAATCAGAGCGCACGGGCAGCTGATTTCGATGGCGATGGCGACCCCGACATCGTCTCGTGCGGGCGCGTACTGCCCAAAAACTATCCGAAACCTGACCGCAGTTTCATACTCAGAAATGATACGCAGCGAGGTGGCCCGCCTGTCTTTACCGATGTGACCAGGGAGGTTTGCCCCGAACTGGAATATATAGGTATGGTCAGCGATGTCCTCTGGACCGATTTCAATAACGATTTCCGTCCGGATCTCGTAGTCGCCGGAGAGTGGATGCCATTGGTCTTTTTCGAGAACAGGAACGGGAAGCTGGTGCGTATCAGTCAGCCATTCGGTACAGTGGATCCGTCATGCTGGTGGACCAGCCTGTCTGCTGCTGATTTCGATAACGATGGCGATACCGACTACATCGCCGGCAACATTGGTACGAATACCTACTTCCGGTGCAGTGCGGAGGAGCCCCTGCGGGTGTATGCCAAAGATTTTGACAACAATGGTGTGTATGATCCTTTCATATCCTGCTACTGGAAGGATTCGCTCGGCCGGAAACACGAATATTTCTATCATACGCGGGATGACATGCTCAAGCAGCTCATCTCCCTGCGAAAAAAGTATAATACATACGGACAGTTGGGAGAGGCAACCGTACAGGATATTTTCACTCCGAAACAACTGGAAGGCGCACAGATACTCAAGGCTGATTTCATGGCATCCTGTCTGGTGGAAAATCTGGGTAATGGCAAGTTCAGGCTCGTTCCGCTGCCACCGATCGCCCAGGCCGCTCCCGTATTCGGTGTGCTGCCCCGCGACGTCAATAATGATGGTATCATTGATGTTATCCTTACCGGTAATGATTACGGAATGGAGCTCATCCAGGGTCGGGCCGATGCTTCTTACGGACTGGTACTCATCAATTCCGGGAACAGTTTTCGCGCACTCGAACCCGGGGAAAGCGGCTTTTCTGTTTCAGGTGATGCCAGAGCGCTGGTTTCACTGGCGTTTTCCGGCCGCGAACTGGTGGTGGCATCACAAAATAACGCCCCGCTCAGGGTATTCGAACTGCCTCGTCCGCGCGGGATAGCACCCATCAGGGTCGCGCAGCAGGAAACAACCGCTGTAGCACTTTCCCCGGACGGCAGGAAAACGCGCTTTGAGTTCTACACAGGAAACGGATTCCTCTCTCAATCGTCGAGTACACTGTTTTGGCCTGCCGGTGCTCAAAGTATAGAGTTGTACGATTCCAAAGGGCAAAAAACAAGAACTCTGCAGGCATCTGAACTGATTGCCCGGTAATCAACCCGAAATCTGACAAATCCGCATAAAATCTCTGTTCATGGATAGAAGAAAAGCATTTCAACGAATTTCACTCCTGCTGGGCGGTATCGCACTGGCACCCGAGCTGATGGCAAGGGCAATGGCCGACGCATCATCGTCGGTTTCCAACTTTCCTCCCGATCGGCTGCGCCTGCTGAATGAGATGGCTGAAACCATTATTCCGGAAACGGATACGCCGGGTGCAAGGGCTGCCAACGTCGGCGAGTTCATTGTTCACGCCGTGGAAACCTGCCTGCCCGCAGATCGCCGCCGCGCATTTTACGACGGACTTGACCGTGCCGAGGCTGCCTGTGTCAGCAGATATGGTCGCTCTTTTGCCGATTGCGAAGAAAGTCAGCGGATATCGTTTTTTACAGATCTGGAGAAACAACCCGCTGCGGTGGAAGGTATGCCGCCATTTTTTACAGCCCTGAAGATGCTTGTTCTGCACGGATACTTCACCTCTGAAATCGGAGCCACGCAGGCGTTGAACTACGACCCGGTACCGGGAGGCTGGGTGGCCGATATGGTCATCAACGACCAGACAAAAGCATGGACGCCCATGTTCTGATTTAACCATTCAAACGAAGAAAATGAATCTCAATATTGATTCCGTTAAAAAAAGAACTTTCGACGCCATCGTAGTCGGTTCAGGTATCTCGGGCGGTTGGGCAGCCAAGGAACTATGCGAAAAAGGTCTGAAAACACTGGTTCTCGAACGCGGCCGGAAACTGGAACACATCACTGGCTATAAAACAGCCCTGATGGCCCCCTGGGATCTGGAAAACAGGAATATGCACACGGTCTCTGACAAGGAGGATTATCATATACAGTCAAAGTGCTACGCTTTCAACGACGGTACCCGTCATCTCTTTGTGAGCGACAAAGACAACCCGTACGAGCAAAAAAAGCCTTTCGACTGGATCCGGGGCTATCACGTGGGTGGAAAAAGTCTCATGTGGGCACGTCAGACCTACCGCTGGTCCGACTTCGATTTTGAGTCCAACGCCAAAGACGGGTATGGTACCGACTGGCCGATTCGCTATGCCGATATTGCTCCCTGGTACAGTTATGTGGAGCGGTTCGCCGGTATTAATGGCAATAAAGACGGACTGCCACAGATTCCGGATGGCGAATTTCTGCCAGCTATTGAACTGACCGTCCTCGAAAAACACCTCCAGAAGGTTATTCGCGACAATTTCAAGGGTATGAACCTGGTGCAGGGCAGAAGTGCCAACGCCACAGCGGCAGTGAATGGCCGCGGACCCTGTCAGTACCGCAATCTGTGCCATCGCGGTTGTCCGTTCAGCGCCGCGTTCGCCAGTCAGGCGGCAACTTTGCCTGCAGCCGCTGCAACCGGCAATATGACGCTCCGCACCGACAGTATCGTACACTCCGTCATTTACGATGAAAATAAAAAACGCGCTACAGGTGTACGTGTGATTGACGCAGTAACAAAGGAGGTAACTGAATATTACGCCAGGGTCATTTTTGTGAATGCCAGCACAGTCAATACCACGACCATCCTGCTCAACTCGGAGTCTGGTCGCTTCCCCAACGGACTTGGAAACGACAGCGGCGTGCTGGGTCACTATCTGATGGATCACTGCTATCGCGGGCGCGCAGGTGCGTCGTACGACGGCTTTGAAGATCACTATCACAAGGGACGCAGACCAACCGGTTTTTATATTCCGCGCTTCCGCAATATTCTGGGAGACAAAAACGACAACTTCCTCCGCGGTTATGCGATCGGGGGCAGTGCCGAACGCGGAGCCGCCTGGGAAGGAGGTGCCTGGCAGCCCGGATTTGGCGCCAGCTTCAAAAATGCCATGTCAAAACCGGGAGGCTGGGGCGCCGGCTTCCACATGCAGGGCGAATGTTTGCCGCGATTCGAAAACAAACTGAGCATCAACAAAACAAACACAGACCAGTACGGTATGCCAACAGTTGAGTTCGATGTACAGTGGAGCGATAACGAGATTGCCATGCTTAAAGACGGAAAAGAGGTGCTGACCGCTATTCTGGAGAAAGCAGGTTTCAAAAATATCGAATTTTACGACTCCAATGAGGCACCCGGAAAGGGAATACACGAAATGGGTACTGCCCGGATGGGTAAAGATCCCAAAACCAGTATGCTTAACCGGAACAATCAGCTCCATGCCGTCTCAAATGTTTTCGTGACCGACGGAGCATGCATGGCCTCTACAGGTACGCAGAATCCGTCGCTTACCTATATGGCACTCACCGCCAGAGCGGCTGATTTTGCCGTAAAAGCGCTCAATAAAGGTGAAATTTAACTCAGACAACATGTTTGTACACCACGTTTTTTTCTACATGGCTCCTGATGCAACCGATGCCGACAGGGCCGAACTCCGCAAGGGAATCGAATCTCTTACACAGATCGAAACAATTCAGCAATGGCATATCGGTGTGCCCGCACCTACCGACCGCGATGTCATTGAAAGAGGCTACACCTGGTCGTGGCTTTCCATCTTTGCCGACGGTGACGCTGAGGCTGTTTATCAGACGCATCCTGTACACCTCGATTTTGTTAAAAATTACAGCCACCTCTGGACAAGGGTCGTTGTGTACGACTCACTGTAATCATGAAGCAATTCTGGATTTCATTCCTGTTCTTTCAAGCTATGGCATTGCCGTCTTCCTTTGCTCAACTTAAACTGGCCGATATTTTTTCAAGCCGGATGGTTATTCAGCAACAAACTCAGCTCAATGTGTGGGGCTGGGCAACACCCGGCTCAACGGTTCAGATTACTTGTTCCTGGAGCAAATCCGTGTTGTCGGTGGCAGATGGCTCCGGAAAATGGCAAACCAGCGTGCAGACTCCCGAGGCAAGCCTGATACCGGTGCAAATTTCCGTTGTATCGGGCGCAGACAGTATCCTGCTGACAGATGTACTGGTTGGTGAAGTATGGCTGTGCTCCGGCCAGTCGAATATGGAATGGTCCGTGGCAGATTCCCGTTATGAACCGGGGCAGCTCAGAGGCAGCATTTATCCGCATATCCGGCACTTCAAAGTGCAGCGCGCGGTGGAACTTGTTCCGCAGGACAGTCTTGTCTCCGACGGATGGGAAATCTGTACGGATGACAATGTGCAACATTTCAGCGCAGTGGCCTATTTCTTTGCCCGCGAACTGGCCGACAAGCTGCAAGTCCCTGTCGGACTGGTAAATAGTACCTGGGGCGGTTCGCAGGTCGAAAGCTGGATCAGCGGGGAGGGTATGGCGTCTTCCCCGCTGTTCAGTGCCTATATGAATAGTTTCCCGCGCGACTGGTCAGAAGCGGATGCCCGTTCGATGAAAAAAATTGCTGATTACTCGCTTGGGAAGGACAAACGCTGGCCCTCAGCTGCTGAAGAGGCAACTTACCAGAATCCGGAATTTGATATGTCGGGCTGGAAGACGGTCAAGCCCACTTACGCCTGGGACTGGCAGAACCTATGGGCATTTCGCGGTACCGGTTTTATGGGAACCGACGTAGTTCTTGGCGACAGGGCTGCATCGGAACCGTCGCTGCTGCATCTGGGACATGGAGACCTGGATGCTGACTTGTATGTCAACGGCGTACTCGTCTGGTCCGGAAAAAATACCGGAGGAGCATCCATTGCACTGCCTGCAGGAACATTCAAATCGGGAAATAACAGGATTGTTTACAAACAGAAGCTGAATAATGCTTCCGGTTGGGTAGAGATGGGTATGCGTGGCCCGGATACCGACTTTTATCTGAGGACAGCGGAAGGAACCCTGTCGCTGGCCGGTGACTGGCGGGTAATGCCCTCCTTTAACGATCCGTACTATTTTATTCGCTCGAGCAATAACCTCGGCACAACCATCTACAATGCCATGATTCATCCGCTGGCCGGATTTCCGCTTCAGGGTGTAATCTGGTATCAGGGCGAATCAAATGCTGCGCGCGCGTACGAATACAGGGAGTCATTCCCTTTGCTTATTCGCGACTGGAGGCGTATATGGAAGATTGAGATGCCTTTTTTGTTTGTACAGCTGGCCAATTACCAGGCGGGAGGTGGAACTTCGGCTACCGGCAGCGAGTGGGCAGAACTGCGGGAGGCGCAGGAGATGGCCCTCCGTTTGCCTTTAACCGGAATGGCAGTCACAATTGATATCGGTGAAAGCAATGATATTCACCCCAAAAACAAACACGATGTGGGCATGCGCCTGGCATACGAAGCCCTCCGCGTGGCTTATAAGTCGGGAACAGCACCTGGCAGTCCGATGAAACCGAAAGTGAAGTTTTGCTGGGGAAAGGCCAAAGTAACCTACCCGGCCGCTTATCATCTCAGAACCACCGACCGGTACGGATATGTGAATGGATTTGAGGTGGCAGGCTGTGATGGCGTGTTCAAATACGCCAGGGCAGAAATCAGGAATAACCGGATTATAGTCAAATCAGATACCGCAGGGAGACCTCGTGCACTGAGATATGCCTGGGCAGATGACCCGAACGACGTCAACTTGTTTACTTCCGACGGCAAACCGGTCGCCCCGTTCAGAACAGACGACTGGAAAGGCAGGACAGCAGGAGCCGTATTTGAATAGATACAGACAGCAGTAAAAGCTGCAGATTAATCAGTCTTCATCTTCGTCGAACTTTCGGCGCTGATAACCGGCGTCTTCAATGGACTCGTTGTCAATTTCCCAGTCTTCGCCACCACCCTGAGCCGGTTTCTTGCCACCACCCATGCGTACCTTGTCGGCCACGGGCCTCGCAGGTGTGGATTTTTCATCATTTTCACCCGGGAAAAAGTCGTCGTTGCCGGAATCGCCGCGCACATCGCGACCTGCGTTGGCGATGTTCTTGCCGTCAATACTCTTGGTGGCATGTGGTACCAGGCGCAGGCGCTCTTTGCTGATCAGCTGCCCGGTAACGATGCAGATGCCATACGTTTTGTTCTGGATACGGAGCAGCGCATTTTTGAGATCCTGAACATGGCGCTGCTGGCGCTGTAACAGGCGCTGCAGCATTTCGAGGTCAGTGTGTGCAGTACTGTCATCGTACCAGTCGCCTCCCTGCTGATTAAAGCCGTTTTCATTCAGATCAGCAATCTGCTGTTCCGTGGTGTGAAGCTCATCCTGAGCCATTTTCAATTTGGTCTCCACAATCTCCCGAAACTCCAGCAGATCCTCATCGCTGTATCGTACTTTCAATTCATTCGACATGTTTTCGCTTTTAGAACGTTGTTGAAAAATGGGATCTAATTTCGGGGGGCAAAATTAGGGCAAAAATAACTTTGGCAAACAGATAGATTAAAAATTAATCATTTCTGCATTTTTACAGTATGTAAATAACTATACAAAATTTGTAGAGATTGTTGATCGTATGTTGCGAATATTCTCTGTGTTTCTCATTTCCTTTCACTACCTTTGCAACATAAATTCCTTATTCAATTGAAAACAATCCTTCCGGTTATTGTCCGGTTGGACTCAGTTCCAATGAGTTTCGTTCGCCATACTGACGAAACGGCTCTCCAGTCGCCTCCAACATCTTAAATCCTGATTGTATGGTATTCAATAATATCCTTGAAACGATCGGCAAAACACCTCTGATTCGCCTGAATAACATCGTTATGCATATCCCGGCTGCCGTTTATGCCAAGGTAGAGGCATTTAATCCCGGTATGAGTGCCAAGGATCGGATCGCTCTCCATATGATTGAGCGAGCCGAAAGACTGGGCAAACTGAAGCCCGGCGGCACTGTAGTGGATGCGACGAGTGGCAATACCGGCTTCAGTCTGGCCATGGTGGCTGCCATCAAGGGATACAAGTGCGTACTTACCGTCACGAGCAAAATCTCGGAAGACAAGCTCAATAATCTCAAGGCCATGGGCGCCGAAGTGATTCTTTGTCCGCAGGAGGCAAAACCCGACGATCCGAATTCATACTACAAAATGGCCCAGACGCTTGCAAAGGAGATTCCGGGTGCCTATTATGTCAATCAGAATTACAATCTCGATAACGGGGAGGCACACTACCTGACTACAGGTCCTGAAATCTGGGAGCAAACACAGGGCCGTGTTACCTGTCTCATCGGGAGCACAAGTACCGGCGGTACCCTCTGCGGCTCAGGCCGCTACCTGCGCGAACAGAACCCGGATGTCAGGATCGTCGGTGTGGATGCTTATGGTTCTGTGCTGAAGAAATACCACGAAACCGGTATCTACGACGAGAAAGAGATTTATCCGTACCGGATTGAAGGTACAGGAAAAAATATCATACCAGCCAACATGGACTTCGAGCTCATCAACAAGTTTGTGAAGGTAACCGATAAAGACAGCGCCTTGCGCGCACGCGAACTCGCCCGCATGGAGGGAATGATGGTAGGTTATTCAAGTGGTGCAGCTCTGCAGGCGCTCGAGCAAATTCAGGATGAATTCACGGAAGATGACGTGGTGGTATTGCTGTTCTCGGACCATGGCTCCAAGTATGTATCCAAATTCTTCAATGACAAGTGGATGCGCGAACAGGGCTTTATGGAAGAAGGAGAGAAGGCAGAAGTTGCGAAATAACTGTTCAGATTTTCAATTTTCAACAATAATAACACGATGGATTTATTCGATCGAATTTTGAAGCAGGCGGGTCCGCTCGGTCAGTACGCCAGTTTTGCCGAAGGATACTATATGTTCCCGCAGCTGGAAGGCGAGCTGGGAAACCGCATGAAATTCAGGGGGAAAGAGGTGGTCTGCTGGAGTATTAATAACTACCTGGGACTCGCCAATCACCCGGAGGTGCGCAAGGCTGATGCCGAAGGCGCTGCCAAATGGGGACTGGCTTACCCGATGGGTGCCCGTATGATGTCGGGAGAAACCAATCTTCACCAGGAACTGGAAACAAAGCTGGCGAACTATGTAGGAAAAGAAGCCGGACTGCTTGTCAACTACGGATATCAGGGTGTCATGTCAGCTATTGATTCGCTGCTGAGCCGCCATGATGTGGTGGTTTACGATGCGGAGAGCCATGCCTGCATCGTTGATGCCGTGCGTATGCACATCGGCAAACGATTCGCGTTCGCTCACAATGATATTGACAGTCTGGAAAAATGCCTTGTACGCGCCAAACGTATCACCGACGGTACTGAAGGCGGTATTCTGGTTATTACTGAAGGCGTGTTCGGAATGCGCGGTGATCAGGGTAAACTGAAAGAAATCTGCGCGCTCAAGGAGCAGTACGGCTTCCGTCTGTTCATTGATGATGCCCACGGATTTGGTATGCTCGGCAAAACAGGAGCCGGTGCTGCCGAAGAACAGGGTGTAACTGATCAGATTGACATCTATTTCAGCACCTTCGCCAAAAGTATGGCGCTTATTGGCGGCTTCCTCGCCGGACAACCGGAGATCATCCGCCACCTGAAATACAATATGCGTTCCCAGATTTTCGCCAAGTCGCTGCCAATGCCACTGGTGGTCGGTCTGCTCAAGCGTTTCGAGCTGCTGAGAGATCATCCGGAATACCGCGAGAAACTGTGGAGCAACGTTCGTATGCTCCAGAACGGACTCAAGGAGCGCGGTTTTGACATCGGAGATACAAACACCTGCGTCACGCCTGTTTACATGAATGGCGGTGTGGAAGAAGCTACTGCCCTGGTGAAGGACATGCGCGAAAACTACGGTGTCTTCTGCTCAATCGTCGTTTATCCGGTCATTCCCAAAGGCATGATTATTCTGCGCCTGATACCAACAGCCGTTCATACGGAAGAAGATATTCGGATTACGCTGGATGCGTTCTCTGCGGTCCGTACCAAAATGCAGGCAGGGGAGTACAAGTCAAACGTGCTGGAACCGGCATAATACTGCTACTTTATAATATTCGAGAGCCATCCGGGACACAATGTCAGGGATGGCTCTCGCTGTTTGGGTATCTGCCAGAGCTTGTACAGGACTCTCTGCCGTTTTTGACTCGGTGAGAGAATCCTGAACAAGTTCTTATTCTTTTCCTGCGTTCAGCTCGTCCTGCAGCTTTTTCAGACCGTCAAGGTCGCCGTTTTCGGCCAGTCTTGCCTGAGCCGGCCACGTAGAGGGGTCATGCATCTGGAATGCACTTCCTGCTCCGTCGAGTATCTCGCGAATTTTGTCTGCACTGGTTTCTGCCAGAGCGAGCCAGGTGTCAATACCTGCCGCTTTGAGAACCTGGGCAATTTTAGGGCCGATCCCTTCCACAATTTCAAGATCGTCGTATTTCACCTTGGCACCTGCAAACATCACGGAGGCAGGCTTGGGTTGCTGACTTTTCAGGATATTTCGCTCACTTTCACAGATGATGAGGTCATTTTTCAGCTTTCTGATTTGTCCGTTCAGATTTTCAATTTCGGCGTCGAGCTGAGTAATTTTCACTTTCAGGTCTGTGTTGTCAGACGTGAGCGAGTTTACCCTGTCATTCAACGCTCCGTTATCGGATGTCAGTTCATTGATTGTTGATTTCAGTGACCCTACCCGGTGGAAAATATATGCAGCCAGCCAGCCGAGGATAAAGGGAACAATACAGAGCGCAAGCGCTACAGGCAGATTGCCGGTGAAGGAACAGTTATTGAGAAGTATGATTGCGGTAGTCATGATGTTGAATTTAGGAAGTTTACTGATTTACTTTGATCACAACCCTTCTGTTCTGGTGTCGCCCGTCTTCCGTGCTGTTATCGGCAACGGGGTCGGCCTCACCTTTTGAGTCAACAGTGATTCGTTTCTGGTCAATACCATTCTTGTTGAGGAAGAGTCCGATGGATTTTGCGCGGCCCAGACCAAGTTTCAGGTTGACATCAGGCTCCCCGACGTCATCCGTATATCCGGTTACAGTAAATGTACTGGCAGTTGACCGGTGCTTTTCAATCAGTTTCTTCAGGTAATCATCCACTGCAGCATCCCTGTCCCGCTCTGTCGAGTTGGTTGGGAACAGGAATGTGACAGCATTGTCAGATTCAATAATAGCACCTTCATCTGCCTTCAGTACCATTTTCACCCAGTCGAACGCAGCAGATACCCGGGGAGGTGTGCCCTCCGCCAGTCCGTCATCCGAAACAGCCCTGGCAACAACTCTCACCCTGCTGTCTGGCAACTCCGGTTTCATGAGCGCTTTAAGTGCTTCTGCCCGTTTCAGTCCGAGCGCCTCTCCGTCTTTTTCGGAAGCCCTGTACCAGCCTGTAATGACAAGCGTGTCTCCCTGTCCGCCTTTCGACAGCAGCGACTTCTTCCACGCAGGAAAACTGGTATCTCTGACAGGTTCCTGATTATTCCAGGAGAAGAGTGGCTCTCCTGTTGTGGCCGTTACGGCGGAGACATCCTCGCAACAGCGCTCCTTGCAGTAGTTATGCCAGAAATTGGCACACCACACTGTGTACCCCGCAAATAGCAGGATAATAAGCCATAGTGGAATTTTCATGTTACAAAAGGTTAGTTTTTCAATTTCATGTTTTGACAAATGTAACATGTATGGAATAATAAATTATGTTTTTTGCATTAAATTATTAATAATTGTAATTAAATTGTTCTGGAAATAAAAAATCCCGGGTGCTGCGCAGGGCAACATCCGGGACTGGAGTACAAACAACAGAAGTTCAGTTATTTATCTTCGTAGTTGAAGGGGAGGATCTTCACGTCTTTTACTGTTGACAGTGTCATCAGTGTTTTAAGGCGCTCGATTTCCTCAATCTGGCTGATAGTTTTGAACAGAAGCTGTTCGTAGGTAGGGATATCCTTGCAGATGATTTTCATCAGGAAATCGGCCTCACCTGTGATAATGTAACATTCAGTCACCTCGTCAATTTCGCGGATACGGTCGAGGAAATTGTTCAGTGCATTTTCTTTTTTCCAGGCGAGAGAAACCAGTACGAAAGTCTTCACATTCAGGCCCATTTGCTGTGGGTTAACCTGTGCGTGGTAGCTTTCGATAATTTCACTCTGCTCCAGTTTCTTCACGCGCTCGAGCGTGGGCGCAGGTGAGAGACCGATCTTCTTCGAGAGATCAAGGTTGGTGATTTTGCTGTTTTCCTGAAGAATCTTGAGGATTTTCAGGTC
>CAIYFY010000521.1 GCA_903925535.1 uncultured Bacteroidota bacterium
AAATACACCTGTTTCTTCGTTACCCAGATTATGGCGACCCTCCTGAAAGCGGATAACGGCAAACTGATGGCCAAAGGCGATGGCGTGGATTCTCCCTGCGGAATAGCCATCAGGGAAGGCCTGCAACCACTGGTGGAGCGATTGAAGAAAAAGGCCGCCATTATGGACTTCAGCGCCTCCCAGGGGTTGCTGAAGGAGCGCGTGCGGAAGGGAATTGCCGAGCTGGCCACCTATGAACTTCAAAGTCGCCTGGCACTGGACAAAACCCTCCAGTATGAGCTGTTCGGATATGCTATTTCTGAAACAGATATCAGGGTAGAGGCGATCAGTGTCATCAAGGCCGGATTCAAACTGAATGACTATCTCGACGTGACCTACAGTCCGTCCAAAGAAGTGGTGTATGTAACACTCCCGCAACCGGTCATCCTGTCGCATGAAGTGTATCCGAAAATTGAAAAGCTGGATGTCGGTTTTCTGGCAGGAATAACCGGTGAGGAAATGAACAGAAACTTCAACGAACTGCGGCGGCAGTTCCGGGAGGAGGCCATCGGGCAGGAGCGCGTGCTCGACAAGGCCAAAGAGCGAGCTGACTCTGTAATGACCATGCTGATTGGCCCGACTGTAGGAGCTATGGGTCGAAAAGTAAAGCTGGAGGTGCGGTTTGCCGAACAACAGGGTCAACCGCCTGCCGACAAGAATGATACAAAGGGTGATGACGAGCCACCACCACCGAAACTGTCAGATCCCGCTCCACCATCCATTCCGCAAGGCAAACGCCGCAATCTGGCAAACTGATTCGACCAATAACCTCTGTATTATGAAAAAGGAAGTCATGAACGCGGCAGTAATTGTAGCCGCCCTCGGGTATTTCGTTGATATTTACGATCTGCTCCTTTTCGGGTTTGTCAGGGTGAAAAGCCTGACCGAGCTCGGTTTTTCCGGACAGGACCTTACCGACAAAGGTTTGTCGCTGCAAAACTGGCAAATGTTCGGAATGCTGCTGGGTGGCGTACTGTGGGGTGTCCTCGGCGATAAAAAGGGCAGGGTAAGGGTGCTGTACTTCTCCATTGCCCTGTACTCACTGGCCAATATTTTGAATGGCTTCGCCACCGGGTACACCGATTATGCACTTTACAGGTTGCTGGCCGGTATCGGGCTGGCCGGAGAGCTCGGAGCCGGTATTACGCTGGTTTCGGAAGTGCTTCCCAAATCAAAAAGAGGCATCGGGACCATGCTGGTGGCTACTATCGGTCTCACGGGTGCGCTGCTCGCCTGGGTAATTGAACATTATTTTCACTGGAGAACCTGTTACTTTATTGGCGGTGGACTTGGAGTCATGCTGCTGATTTTCAGAATCAGTGTGGCAGAGTCGGGTATATTCAGGCAAGTGGAAGCCAATACCACCCTGAGCAGAGGAAACTTCCTGGCACTGTTCACCAGTCGCGACCGGCTTCTCCGCTTTCTGCGCTGTATATTCATAGGTACATCCACCTGGTTTGTAATCGGTGTGCTGATATTTTTCTCTCCGGAATTCGGAAAAGCCAAGGGTATTGACGGCATACTGGCCAGCAATGCCATTGCCATTGCTTACTCCGGACTGATTCTGGGTGATCTTGTCTCCGGACTGCTGAGTCAGTGGATGAGGAGCAGGGTAAAAGTGATGGCTTTGTTTCTGCTCCTGGATCTGATTGCCGTGGCTGCCTACCTGACCATTCCTTTTGCCAGTGCAACACAGTTTTATGTCAGCCATTTTGTACTCGGGTTTTCGGTGGGCTTCTGGGTTATCTTTGTGACCATCGGTGCCGAACAGTTCGGTACCAACCTGCGTTCGACGGTAGCTACCTCCGTGCCCAATTTTGCCAGGGGGATGCAGGTGCCTATTAACGAGGCATTCAAATACCTGAAGAGTCCGGCAGTAACAGGCAGCGTAATCAGTGCCGGCTATATCGTCGGGGCAGTATGTCTGATCATACCACTGGTTGCCCTCTGGGGTATGAAGGATACCTTCGACAGAGACATGGACTATATCGAGGATATCTGAGGATGATTGTCGCATTGCAACACAGTCGCGGTTTTTGCTGAAATTGTAACGAGGTGCGGGAATTGTAACACGATGTTTCTTTGTAACAAAGCAGGATAATTTGACTTTTACAAATCCTCCTGAATCCTCGTTACATACATAATCTGATGACCAGTAAACACGATTGCTATCATTATCGGCTGACGGCCATTTTATCGCGACTCATTCTGCTATCAGGGTGCTGGCTGGGTCTGTTTCAGCAGTCAGCGCGCTCACAGACGCTTGTTGCCAGATACGATACCATCTACTCCTGGTTGCCCGGCAGAGCCGCCGAGGCCTACAAGAGTGCATACTCTCTCAGGCTCGATGCCGCGAATGAGGGTACCGACTCAATGATAGCCCGGGCAGACTATCTGCTTGGGCTGGCATCATTTTATCAATAGTTCGTGAAGTTTTTCCCGGACGATCCTGCTGAACCCCAGAGCCCAAAAAAGAAAAAGCGCGTACATTTGGGTTGCTTAGACACAAAACGCACGCGCTATGACCGGAACCCGAG
>CAIYFY010000522.1 GCA_903925535.1 uncultured Bacteroidota bacterium
CACCGAGATCTACACATAGAGGCACACTCTTTCCCTACACGACGCTCTTCCGGATCTAGCACATTACCCGCTATCCGAACGCTGAAAATATCGCCCAGGCCCTGGTCAAATACCAGTTCGGCGCTAGTCCTGGAGTCAATGCAACTGAGAATGACAGCGAAAGGATGTTGCCCGTCTCTGGTGTCATTGACCTGCTGGAGCAGGTTCCGGTTCATTTTGAGGTTGTTTAAAAAGCGCATATTGCCGTTTTTCAGCAATTTAAGCGCGTCAAGGGGACTCAGTTGGCTCTGAATCTCTTTAGTGAGTGTACGCATGTTGGTAGTTTTTCTTCTTTTGTAAATGGATTAGATGGTGCCCTTGGGGGCACTTAAAAGCAGGATACTGTGCGGAGACAGCATCTGTGTTATTCGTGGGTTACACAGGTATTCGTGGTGGAGAGGTGTGTTTTAGCGGGAAAACAACGCCTCTGATTTGCAGGAGTGTGCCAGTGCCATTCGCAACGCACAGTGTGTGCACGGCTGTACGCCGATTTATCGGATGTGAAAGGAGGCTTCTCCAGCGCAAAGCGGTGGCGAACAGGCCCGGAAATTCGCGGGGAATTTCACGAACAGGGCACTTGCCCGGGTGATCAGCAGACCTCTGGAGGGGGCGATGCCACGCTTCGGCAGGCATCTTCAGGTAGCGTTTCCGAAAAGTGGAAACAGGTTATCCTGTTCTCGGCAAGGAGGCTGGTGCGAGGGCTGAGGTGGTGATCCTTGCTTTGAAGGTAAAAACTGTTGTCAGACTCTTTCAGTTCGTCTATCTCCGACAAACTGGTTTCTTTGCTGGTTGTTTCAGCATACCAGTAATCCTGATAATAGGATAGCGTGCTCTCTGTGAGCACAGAAAGCAGGAGAATCAGTGATATGAGTTGTTTTATCAGCATCTGACGGGTGCAAATCTAAACATCAAATTGACTTGACTGTTTATTAATTGTTCTTAAATATTCTTTAAAATGAATGCACTCGTTCTGAAAGCCGTAAATGAGCCGCTCTTTTTCCAGTCAACAGAGGAAGTTGAGCCCGGCCCGGGTCAGGTGGTTGTATCGCTGATGGCCTCGGCGCTGAATCACAGGGACCTGTTTATCATGCAGGGATTATATGCCGGTATCAAACTGCCGGTTATTCCCGGATCTGATGGTGCAGGATTCTTCGGCAACAGGAGGGTAGTTATTTATCCGGCGCTCGATTGGGGCGACTCCCCGGATTTTCAGGGAAGGGATTTCAGGGTGCTGGGTATGCCTGACAATGGAACATTCGCCGAACGCATCTTGGTGCCGGAATCTTCAGTTTTTGACATGCCCGCTCATCTGAACTGGGAGCAGGCAGCTGCTCTTCCACTGGCCGGTCTCACTGCCTGGCGTGTACTCTTTACCCGTTGTAAACTGAAATCGGGAGAGAAGGTTCTGATTACCGGAATCGGAGGGGGCGTTGCGCTGATGGCGCTCCAGCTGGCTACTGCTGCCGGAGCAACTGTCTTTGTTACCTCGGGTAGCGATGAGAAAATTGACAAGGCAGTAGCGCTCGGTGCCACTGACGGTGAAAACTACAAGGCAGATGGCTGGGACAAGCGCCTGAAGCAGAAAAGTGGTGGATTTGACGTAGTGATTGATTCTGCAGGAGGTGATGGATTTTCGCTGCTTCCGGGTATCTGCAATCCGGGTGCGCGTATTGGATTCTACGGCGGAACGCTGGGAAAGGTGAACGGACTCTCCCTGCAACCGGTTTTCTGGAAACAGATTTCTCTGCTCGGATCCACTATGGGCAGTCCCCGGGAGTTTGAAGAGATGCTCCTTTTTGTAGCAGCTCACGGGATTATCCCTGTTGTTGACGAGGTATTCAGCCTGAAAGCAGGCAACAGTGCCCTGGAAAAGATGAACAGCGGAAATCAGTTTGGTAAACTGGTGCTGCGAAATACAGACTGAAAGTAGTAATACCTGACCCTGCGTAACACCGGCACCACCCCTGTCACCGCAAGGTATCCACCTCTTCTTCGTCCGTATTCAGAACCTCGGGTTGTTCCGTGAGGGCCAGATGCAGTTCGAAACGGGTATTGTTGGTGTCGAATCCCAGGACGAGTGTAGAGTCGGTGCGACGTATAATATCGTAACTGACGGAAGAATTACCCTGTTGAATGAGCTGATCGCCTGAAATAGTGTAAGAGGCAGGAGCGTCGTCTGTGTTCGGCATGTTGGAGCGCATGGTGCCATCTCCGTTGAAAAGGAAAAACACATCGGCGAGCAACCGGGTTTCAACTTTGTCTCTGTAGGCTTTGGTGACAGTCCAGTATCCGGAAAGTGACTCTGAGGGGCCCGCACCGGACGAGGCGCAGGCGCCAGGGGCGATAATAACAGATGCACAAATCAAAACCCGCAACAGTCTGATCATGACAAACTATTTTATGTCAACATACCCGAAACCCAGATGGGTGAACTCTCCGAAACCGGTGTAGTAACAGAACTCCATCAAGTGAATGGGGAGACTTACCTCAAACTCGTAGGAAAACCCTCGCAGCTGAGATATCCCTTCAGGGTTTGACTTCAAGTGTATCAGCCTGGATTTGGCTTGCCCAAGCAGCTTGTAGTGCATGGGGAAAGCGGGATCGAGTAACTTCAGCTGCGCCAGGGACCTGTATTGCCTGGCTGCCTTGAACCTGCGCACCAGGTGGTGGAAGAAACTGATATCGTATTCCGGACTGTCGGGAAGGATGTAGGGAGATGATGTTTTGGTATCTTCAATTGTAGTGACAGAGATGGGAGAAGCCGCTTTGAATTGCATGGTTTCCCTGAAGCCCGGTCTGGGCAGTACCTGCCAGTGCTTTACTTCAAAAAACGCAGGTTGCCCGTCGAGAGACCCCAGCTGAAGCGGAGTCTGGCGAAACAGATTGACGAGTTGTTGCTCGAATGCAGGACTGATATAGAAGGAAACACCAACTTTAACCTGATTGCCAAGCAATTTGAACTCCTGGCGAACCTGATCCATCTCATAGGGATAAATGGCCAGCGGACTAAACGTAAAGAGCTTGTAACTTTTGGAGGCGAGGTCGAAACCCTGCTGCTGAACCCACATAGACAACTCGGCGCTCGCATTGCTCAATACGGCGAATATCCAGCCCGAAATTTCAGACTGATAATTGATCGGAATGATTGTTCCTTTCTGACATGAAAGGCTGAATTGTATCCGCATAAGTGCCGGGCGATTATAAATGCAGGTGCAATCCTACGGTTTTTTTTTGGTGTGAGTTGCCATTTAAGAGGCGAAGTTACAAAATTTTGATTAAGTGGTTGAAAAAAGTTTGTTTTTGTGCAAAAAAAGTAAAAAAACGGTAAATGCAGGGCTGACTGAACTCAGGTCTGCAGTAGATTTCCGGTGCGCCGGTGAGTGGTATATTGAATCCGGTGTGAAAAATTTGCTTGCCTGCCGGCATTTATGCATCTTTGTCTGGTATCAAGAGCCCGAATTGGGCGCCAACCGAGCCTTCACCCGGCCACGGTGGCAAAGCGATACGGACTTTTAACGTCAAAAATGCATGGGTATGTCTGTAATTTCTTTCAACAAGTTTGCTTCACTTATCAGCGAAACATCCTCTTCCGGAGGACTCTGTGGCCAAATCAGGTCAATACTTGTACTGCAGTACCAGCTTGATCATCTCGAAGAACAGGACTTTTACTTTCAGATGGGCCGTAAAAACCATGGAGAAAGGCTGGCAGAGATGAAAAAGCAGTACGATGCTGCAATCAATTATGGCAACAGGAAAACGGTCAATGAACTGTTGGCGGAAACGGAGAACGCTAAAGATACCATCAATTTCTTGCACACACGGGCGTGCAAGTATCCGGTTTTTGCCAAAATTCTCATTGAAGGGAAACTGTTATCCGAAATTCAGCTTTGTGAAAACTTGATTGAAGCCAAGGGTCTGTTCGGGACACTGATGCCGATTGAGGACATAGTGCATAATGAAGAGGTACTCAGACAGGTGTTCCGCTGATACGCTGAATCCCGATGTGAAGCCTGCCGCGGCTTGACAGGCTTCATCCTTCGGGTTCCCCCCGACAACATTATGACGAGGAAGGTAATCAGGGTAGGGGTGTTTACACTGGCATGGGACTTCGCGTTTGGTTTCCGGGCTTTGGCAACTGAATTATCCGAAGACAGAAGCCCTGGTTTAAAGGGATTGGGGGTGATCAACTCTCCATTCCGTCCGACTTTTCGGACAGACATGTCAACGTATGAGTGTAATTGTCTGCTCCGTACCTGTAGTGGCACAGCCTTGTATCGGGTGAAACCCCGTACTCCACGTTGATCCCGTCGTGCGGGAGGGGCAGAATATCGTCGCCAGGCAAAACCAGCGGCATGCGAAAGCATGTCGGGGAAAGGATGGCAATCAGCAAGGCAATGCTCAGTTTTCTCATAGCATGAGTTTTTTGAGTGGCATGTTAATGGCTCGCCGGGATGTTCATCCCGACAAATGTCTGATCGCGGATTGTTTGAGCTAAAAACAAAAACCGCAAGCAGGAAACTCCTGAATGCAACTGGAAAGCTTTACTGAAAGATCGTACTGAATGTGCAAGTAGGTAAGAAAAGCGAAACAGCATTGCGCCGATCGGGAACTTTTTAAGTTCCTGGAAATACACATCAAGATGGCGTTGAGCTATTGCCTTGCGACGTGTACCTCATTAGTACCCCACAAAGGTAAATGTATTTTTTAAATCCAAAAATGATTTTGAATTTTATTTTGAAAAATTATTCCGGCTGGGGTAATAAATCACTTTTTGCCGCTTTCCCGGTCAGCCTACGCACCATTTTATCCCAGGTGAACCGCTCTTTCTCTTGTTGTACACCACGTCGCATGGTATCACCCCTGTCATTTTCAAAAAAGTCGTTCAGTGCTTCGCTCACAGACTTTTCATCCGGATTGACCACATAGCCGGAAACTTTATCGGTGACGATTTCCGGTAATCCACCTGTATTGCTAACGATCATCGGCAGCCCGAAATGATAGGCTATCTGTGAGATGCCGCTCTGCGTGGCCGAACGGTAGGGTTGTACCACGATGTCGGCAGCAGAAAAGTACTGACTGACCTGACTGGACGGGATAAAGTCTGATACTACATGTACCCGGTCGTGCAAACTGTTTTCATCAATGATCTGTTGATAAGGTGCCCAGTCTTCATAGCACTCTCCGGCTACAAGTGCATGCACATGCGGTGCTTCGGCCAGTGCGCGAAGGAAGATATCCAGTCCCTTGTAATGGCGTATGAAGCCGAAAAAGAGTGCAATCCGTGCTTCTGCCGGAATACCCAGTATCTGACGGGCGGAGTGTTTATCCAACAATTCCCCGTAGTTATCGTACAGCGGGTGAGGAGAAAATACCACGGGTTTGTCAGAGAATAACCTGATTTCTTCACCTACAGATTTCGACATCACCAGGAAATCGTCGCAGGCACCGGTGAAGTATTTCGCAAATAAACGGTCGCCTGGCCGTTTCTCATGTGGTATTATATTGTCAACGAGTCCGGTTACCCGGGTGCGCATACGCGCGCGCACCACGCGCAGGAGTGTGCCCAGGGCCGGGCCCATGAAAGGAAGCCAGAACCTGACAATCACCTGCTCAGGTTGCTCAGCCGCAATTTTCAGGCCGGTTGTGAACCAGCTGAGCGGATTTACCGAATTGATACAAGTGACAATGTTGAGCGGGTGGCCGTCGCTACCCAGTGGCGCCGGATCACTCGTGAACTGTGTTTTTCCGGGGAATAAAAATGCCGGATACTGCAGAGAGTACGAATAGATGCTGACCGAATGGCCTGTCTTCTGCAACTCAACCGCCAGTCGCTCGGTTGAGGTGGCAATACCGCCTCTCAACGGATGCGCAGGGCTCACAATAACGATTTTACTGTTCACTTTGATCGCTGTTTTCGCCGCCAAAGTAGCGCATTTTCATGTTATCAGCGGTTTCTTTCAAACATAATGCCGTCAATGCACGTTTATTGTATCCGTTATGAAGAAGACACTTGTACCCTGGACTGATGTTCCTCAATTGGCCAAGTCCGATGTCGCCTATGTCACCGGCGATCCTCACCTCCGCCCTTTTTATGTTTACGAACCCCGGGCGGGTTCTTTCGATGAGGTAATAAGGGCAAGATCTGCTTTTTCCACGCCCCGAACTGCTCTGGCTGATGTGCTGGAGGCACAATACACTGATTTGCCGTATATCCGGGCTGTTTCAGATCATATACGCTCGCTTCGTGACGAACGTACTTTTACTGTGACTACTGCTCACCAGCCCTGCCTGTTCCTGGGGCCACTCTACTTCATTTACAAGGCGGTATCAACAATAAAACTGGCCCAAAGTATCACCGAAAATAATAGCCATGGCGTCAGGGTAGTGCCGGTTTTTGTGCTGGGCAGCGAGGATCACGATCTCGAGGAATTGAATCATGTGCAGTTATTCAATAAAAAGCTCGTCTGGGAACCCGGACAGCGGGGACCCGTGGGCAGTATAGGTGCCGATTCCGTACAGCCTGTCATTGAAGAGCTCCGTTCCCTGCTGGGAGACAGTGATGCTGCCCTGGCGATTTTAAAACGGATTGATTCAGCTTATTCCGCCGGAAGGAGTTTCGCCGCGGCAACGCAGGCGCTGCTGCATGATGTGTTTGGTACTTACGGACTGGTGGTGCTCAATACCAGCGATGCAGTGCTGAAGCGTCACTTCATCCCGTTTATGAAGGATGATCTGCTCGAACAGACCGCCTCCAGGGTAGTAGGTGATACTATCCGCGAACTGAATAACGCCGGTTTCAGGGCGCAGGCATCCCCCCGCGAAATCAATTTGTTCTACATGCGCGACGGCTTCAGGGAGCGAATTGTTCTTGAAAACGGTATATACAGGGTACTCAATACTGACTTTTCCTTCACCGTGAATGAAATAATGTCGGAGCTGGATGCGCACCCCGAACGCTTCAGTCCCAACGTAGTACTGCGGCCATTGTTTCAGGAACTGATTCTGCCAAATCTGGCATATGTTGGTGGCGGCGGTGAACTGGCTTACTGGCTCGAGCGCAAATCCTTCTTTGAATACTCGGGTATTCATTTCCCTGTTCTGGTGCGCCGGCATTCTGTAATGTGGCTCGAACAGGATGTCGTCCGTAAGATAGAAAAGGCCGGTTTCACGCCTGTTACTTTCTTTGGCGATACGGAAAACCTGATTAAAGAGTTTGTTCTCAGTCATGCGTCGGGTGAGGTGAGCCTTCAGAACGAGCTGGCTGACCTGCGTCGCTTGTACGATTCGCTGGCAAACAAGGCCCGCATTATTGATCCGACGCTAGAAAATGCTGTGAGGGCTGAAGAGGTCAAGGCTGTTTCAGGACTGGAGCACTGGGAGGGGCGACTGGTGCGCGCCGAAAAGCACAGGCATGAAACAACTGTCAACCAGATCAGGTCGTTGAAGCAGAAACTGTTTCCCAACAACGGATTGCAGGAGCGCACAGAGAATTTTATACCGTATCTGCTGAAGTACGGCGACGGGTTTGTCGCAAGTCTGCTGGAGCAGTTTGAGCCTTTTGATCCCGGATTTCTGGTGCTTGTTCAGGATTCTCTGCCGGTGGAAAAAACAGGCTGATTTTTAGTCAGTTTTTGCGTTTTTGAAGGCGCATAGCCGGAGCTACGTAACTGAAAAAAGGTGAAAAATGGCGAAAAATGAGCCGTTTTTGACTCGGTGAG
>CAIYFY010000523.1 GCA_903925535.1 uncultured Bacteroidota bacterium
CACCTCTTCCCATTCCGAACAGAGTCGTTAAGCCCGCCAGCGCCGATGGTACTGGGTCAGATGTCCCGGGAGAGTAGGTCGGTGCCAACTCAAATTAACAGGCCTCCGTTGCATCCGCAACGGAGGCTTTGTTTTTTAACCAAAGTCTGAAAACAATCCTGTAACTTCGCCAGGTCATAACAACCATTCCGGATATGAAAAAGATTCTTCTCGCTCTGCCTTTCCTTGTTGCATGTGGCCAGCAGCCACAACCCGCAGCCAATACAGAATCACAAACTGCGACCCAACCGGCAAACGATCCTGCCTGTTCATTGGCAAATTCCATTGACCCCATCTGTGAAATGTCTGTGGATAATACAGTGGAAGACACGGCTCACTACAAGGGCAAGATATATGGCTTCTGTGGCGCTCATTGCAGGGAATCCTTCAAGGAGGATCCGGCAAAGTATGTGAAGGAATAATCAGGGGCATATCAGTCCAAATAAAAATGCCGGATACAGCACGATACTGCATCCGGCATTTTTATTCTTGTACCCACTCAGTACTTAACTGTTACCCGATCCATTACGTCGCCGGGCTGCAGTTGATTTACAATATCCATACCCGACTTTACCTTTCCAAATATGGTGTAATTGCCGCTCAGGTGAGGCGTTGGTGAGTGTGTGATAAAAAACTGTGTACCCTCGGTATCGGCACCGGCCGAGGCCATGCCCAGATAACCTTCTTTCTCATACCATATCGTTCCAATCTCGGTTCTGATGGTATAGTCAAGCGCTCCGTAGCCATCGCCGCGCGGACAACCGCCCTGAGCTACAAAATTGGCTACCACTCTGTGGAAATTCTTTCCGTCAAAGAACCCCGTACCTGCCAGTTCCAGGAAATTGGCTACAGAGCCAGGTGCGATGTGCGGGTAAAACTCCAGTACTATTTTGCCCCTGGCCGTCTCGATGACAGCCTCTGACTCTTGTGTTACCAGTTTGAGACGCTCCCAGTCAATGGGCTTGTTCCATCCTATAGACGGTTTGGCAGGGGCGTCCCGCCCCTCAAAGTAGGCAAGAGCTTTGTCGAGGGCCATATATGCCTCCACATCGCGTGGCATTTTCAGTTTTGCCAGTCCATCCTTCAGCGTGTTGAGCCGCGAGGAATCACGCAGAGTCTGGAAACTCAGTGTTTTTACAGTATATCCCTCAGAGAGCGTTGCAATAAGGCCCGGATCACCGGAGTTTACCGCCTCGCGCAGGAAAGAATACATTTCATAACGCACACCGCGCGATGCTTCGCCGAAATACGCATAGAAATCCGGTCGCTGCATGATACTCAGGAGCGCTTCAGCAGCCGCAGTTTTTACGGCCGGACTGGGATCGCCGAAGCCTTTTTCATGTATCCAGCGGTAGTTCCAGGCATATTCACCGAGCGCGCGCAGGCAATCACCCCTGTCATAGGGGTTTTTGGACTGCTGAAAAATTTCTTTCAGGCGGTAGTTCACATAACCTTTGGAGGCGGAGTCGGCCCGGGTCATCAGCTTGTTGGATGCGCGGAACAGTCCGATCTGGGTGGCTGCAGACAGGTTGGGATTATCGCGGGTGAGTCTCCAGTACCAGTCGGCATCTTTCGGGCGACCGTTGGCTACAAAGTATTCAGCGGCTGTTCTGCTGACGTGCGGATTGGGATCGCCCAGTTGCGGAGTTATCAGGCCTCGAACAGTATCATACTCAAACTTCGCCAGAGCGCGGATGATATTACATCTGACACGCCAGTCCTGCTCGGTGGTTACCACTTTGGAGAGCATACCGAAAGCAGGCCTGGTGGAAGATTTTCCGAGTGCTGTGGCGAGTGCCATCCTGATATCCGGGTTGCCTGTTCTGACGAATGCTGCAGCAATCTGTATTGCCTGCAGACTGTCGGGTTCGATATCTTTTATCCGTGCGAGATAATGCGCAGCCATCAGTCTGGCTGATTCCGGTATCTGTTCATCAGACACACAGGACACCATTTTCTCTGTCGCATTTTCATCGGTGATACCCCTTAGTCCGAACCGGTAAATAGCGCGGCACTGTCCTTCCAGCAGGAGCGTATCGGTTGGACGGTAGGTGCTTACAGAAGCAATATTCTGCAGAGAACCCTCTCCGCCGCACTTTCCGATGGCCTCCAGTACCACAGCATTGAACTGCTGGTGCCGGGATAGCGAATCCTTCCGGTCAAAGGCCGCGATCAGCGGATCCTCGCACAACGGGTGACCAATCTGCCCCAGAGAAAAGGCAGCTGCTACACGAACCTCTTCCACCGGATCCTGGAGCAGTGGTATGAGTGGCTGAATACCGAGCGTATCGCGCGAGGAGGCAAATGACAGTGCGGCAATATAACGCAATGTGGCATCCGGATGCACCAGATAGCGCGTCAGGCTGTCTGTCTGTCTTTTATCGCGCAAATCGAAGAGATGCTGAACAGATTTGTTGTTCAGGTCGAGATTGACCTTGCCTGCCTTCACCCGGTTTTTTTCAGGATCAGGCGGTGTGCAGGCAATTTGCCAGGAAAGAGAGCAGATCAGGAGCAGATACAGTGCGCGCATAGTAGTCATATTGTGCACAAAGGTATGCCTGAATTCCGGATAATTTGCAAGAACAGACGCTACAGGCGCTGATTACAGCAGAAAACGACCATTCCGGTAAATCAGTTCTCCGTCGGCGTGAATTTCACCACCTGCAGTCATATCTGTAATCATATCCCAGTGTACGGCCGACTCGTTTTTTCCACCCGTCTGCAGGTAACTTTGTCCGATGGCCAGGTGGATACTGCCGCCTATTTTTTCGTCGAACAGAATATTTTTGGTGATACGCTGTATATCGTAGTTGGTACCGATAGCGGCTTCCCCGAAACGCCTGGTACCGGGGAGAGAGAAGATATAATCCAGAAACTCTCCACCGCTGCGAGCCTCCCATTTTTCAATCAGTCCGTCTTTTACCCACAGTGTGACCCCTTCCACTTCATGTCCCTGATAGAGACATGGGAAAGAGAAGTGAACCACGCCGTTTACTGCGTTTTCTACCGGACTGGTATATACTTCGCCGGAAGGCATATTCGTACGGCCGTCTGAATTGATCCAGGTTCGGCCTGCCGTGCTGAAGGCAAGGTCAGTACCGTCGGCAAGGTACCGGACTGTGGAGCAGGAATTCAGGTGGTCCACGATGTGTTGCTGTTTTTCCCTGACTTCAAGCCAGGCAGCCCGGGGATTGTCGTGAAAAAGTTTGCATGCACCGAAAACAAAGCTTTCATACTCACTCAGGCCCATACCGGCCTCCTGTGCAGCGGCATCGGTGGGCCATTGGCACAGATTCCGGCGCAGCCTGCGGTCAGCGGTACGCTCGAAGTAGTTTTTCTGGATGGTTGCCAGCGCATCCGTCCGGAGTTTCGCGCGCTCGGGTGTGGCGCCCGAGCTTTCCCGAAGGTTGTAGGGTGCACGCACATGCAGGTAACAGTCGAAGGATTCCATAGCCACCTGCTGCTGAAGCGGCTGAGTTCTGAGTGCCTCATCGGAGGCATTTTCAAAGAAAAGGCGCTCCCTTTCGCGGAATGCCAGATCGCACTCCACCACGGCGGCGCCGGCGGCGTACATTTCTTTGTAGAGCTCTCTGACTAATGATTCGGCCAGCAGGGTGGTGGCAATGAAAACCTTGTCGCCGGGGCGAACCTCCAGGCAATAGTGGGTGAGCAGTTGCGCGTAGCGGGATGTGTAAGTCATAGTCTGTGCCACAAAAGTAAGGCAAAATAGCTATTCTGTGTCCCTTTTAGCTGTATTCTGCCTACCTTTGCGGCTGTTTCTCGTGGAATACTAAAAAAATTGAAAAAATGAACATTGCAGTTGTTGGTACCGGATACGTCGGGCTTGTCACCGGAACCTGTTTTGCAGAAACCGGTAATCAGGTCATATGCGTTGATATCAATGAGAAAAAGGTAAAAAGTCTCCGTGAAGGCGTAATCCCCATATTTGAGCCTGGTCTGGATGTGCTTTTTGAGCGCAATACCAAAGAAGGGCGCCTGCACTTCACCACCAATCTGGCTGAGGCGATTGAAAAGGCGCAAATTATCTTTCTGGCATTGCCCACGCCTCCCGGTGAGGATGGCAGCGCCGATTTGTCCTATATTCTCGGTGTGGCAAAGGATCTCGGTGGCCTGATTACCGATTACAAGGTAATTGTTGACAAGAGTACTGTTCCGGTCGGAACAGCCGAGAAAGTATCTTCCATTCTCGCCGAACAGCTTTCCAAAAAGCTGTTTGATGTGGTTTCCAATCCGGAGTTTCTGAGAGAAGGAGTAGCTGTGGAAGATTTCATGAAGCCCGACAGGGTAGTAGTGGGTACGCGCAGCGAGCGCGCACGCAAGCTGATGAAACAGCTGTATGAGCCTTTTGTCCGTCAGGGTAATCCCATTTATTTCATGGACGAGCGGAGCGCCGAGCTCACCAAGTATGCCGCCAATTCTTATCTGGCCATGCGTATTTCATTCATGAACGAGATTGCCAACCTGTGTGAAAAAACAGGCGCCAACGTGGATCAGGTGCGTATCGGTATGGGTAGTGACTCCCGTATCGGCAAGCGATTCCTGTTCCCGGGGATTGGCTATGGCGGCTCCTGTTTCCCCAAAGACGTGCAGGCACTTGCCAAAACAGCCTCTGATTTTTCCTACGATTTCAAAATCCTGAAATCTGTCATGAAGGTGAACGGGATTCAGAAGGGAGTACTGACAAAAAAAATCAGGAAATATTACAAGAATGAACTGGCAGGCAAAACGATAGCTGTCTGGGGGCTTGCCTTCAAGCCCAATACCGATGATATCCGGGAGGCGCCGGCGCTGGTTATCATTGATGAACTGCTGCAGCTGGGCGCCAGAGTGCGCGCTTTTGACCCGGAAGCCATGGAAAATGTAAAGGCAATTTACGGGGACCGCATTACTTTCTGCAAAACAATGTATGAAACACTGGAGGGCGCCGACTCACTGGCTATTATGACCGAGTGGGGTGAATTCCGGGCGCCGGATTTCGAAAGAATGGGATCTTTGCTCGGCGAGAAGGTTATCTTCGACGGCAGAAATCTGTACGACCTGGATACGGTCAAAGAGCACGGATTCAACTATGTGAGCATAGGAAGGCCGAAGGTGCGGAAGCGATAGGTTGCCCCTGATCGCGCACTGATTTCAAGAGCTCTCCGGCAGGATTTTCTTTTCCGGTATCAGGATATATTATGCGGAGCAAAGAGATGCGTTTGATACGCGCTCTTTTGCTCCGCATTGCTTTTTGGCTTAACTAACTAATTGATTTATTCGTAGAACTTCTGATTCCCTGGTACATCGCCGGTCGGGGTATATATTCCCGGCCGGCGATGCGATCCCTGTCAGCGTACAATTGTAACATCCCCTTTTCTGATCACGCGTTCTCCGTTGGCGAGGTCCAGTTCCAGGTAATAGACGAACACTGCGGGGTTCATGTCCTCTCCCCGGAATGTGCCGTCCCAGCCGCGCCAGTCGTTCACGGCTGCCGGACTTTCGAGTTTATATACTTCGTTGCCCCAGCGATCAAAAATCAGCACTGTGTGTATGGCCACAACGGACGCTCCGGCGCTGATGGTCCAGAAATCTTCTTTTCCGTCATCATTGGGAGAAAATACGTTCGGGATATATACATCCACCTCGCGGCGCAGTCTGACTGTGACGGATGCGCTTGCCGTGCATCCATACACATCGGTGATGGTGACGGTGAATGTGCCGGGCACCTCGGGAATCCATTCCTGGCGCAGGCAGGCCGGACAGGCCGGGTTGGGAAGCGGATTCCACACCACGTTTTGCCACGTCTGCAGGTTGGTCTGGGCGTCGAGTGTCAGTTTTTCTCCCAGCGCAACCGTTACTTCCGCCGGAAGCTGTACATCAGGTGCTGCAGGAATCACGACCGAAACTGTGGTGTCGGCTGTGCAGTTATTGGCGTCAGTGAGCAGGATGGTGTGTACGCCAGCGCTCAGTTCGGGGTTAAGGCCGCCAGTGGTAGCCAGTCCGTCTATGGCGATATTGAAGGGGCCCACACCTCCGCCGGGTGTAATGGCTGTTCCGAGTACAGTTTCCCCGCAGATTACCTCATCAAGTGTTACCTGCAGGCTGAGGGCGGGCGGAGGCGTCACAGTAGCTGAGGCTGTTGCAGTACACTGATTAGCGTCAGTTACCGTAACTGTATAGGTGCCGGCACCCACATTGGTGAGCAGGGGTACGTTGGCTCCTGTGTTCCAGGCGAACAGATACTGACCCGAGCCGCCGGTGGCTGCGGCTTGCACACTGGCATCCGAGGCATCATGGCAGCTGAGTGCATACTGGCCAAAATTCGTGACAGCCGAAGCGAGCGGCTGCAACTGGGTGGGAGAAGACACGATACCAACTGCTGTGGCAGTTTGTCCGCTTGCAGTGGACACGGTGACCTGATATGTGCCTGCGGAAAGATTTTGCAGTGTTACCTGCGTTGTTCCTATGGGTATCAGGCCGTTTCCGGACTGTATACCATTTGTCCAGTTATACAGATAAGGAGGCTGCCCGCCGGCTGCGGTCAACGTGAGTACTCCATTATTGCCACCGAAGCAGGACACAGCGCCATTGTTCAGGTTGGCTGTAGGTGCACAGTTTGCCAGATCGAGCGTTGTGGTGACAGTCACGGTGCTGTCGCATCCGGTGCTGTTGGTCAGGGTTTGTGTAACGGAACCCACCTGGGCCGGATCGCAGGTGGTCTGGTTGATGGTGTTAGTGGAGGATTGTCCGACTTTTACTGTAGCAGTAGCCAGTGTGGCACAACCTGCCGAGGTGAGGGTTACTGTGAAATTGGTATTCATAGCCGGGCTTACCGTGATAGTTGATCCGGTAGTGCCATTGCTCCACACAAAGTTGCCCGTCCCGCTGGCGGTCAGCGTGGTGAACTCGCCTGCACAGATCTGTAAATCGCCGGTGATGGTTACCTGTGGAGTCGGGTTGACCGTGATCGTAAAGGTGCGTTGAGTACCAGGGCATGCACCAAGTACGGGAGTCACAGTGATGGTTGCTGTTGCAGGCGCAGTACCGGTATTGATGGCGGTGAAACTGATGTTGCCTGTTCCGGTGGCGCCGAGGCCGATAGAGGGATTGCTGTTGGTCCAGTTGAAGGCAGCGCCGGTGGTCCCGTTGAAACCTACGGATATGACAAATCCGTTGCAGACAGTTTGATTGATTGGCTGACTGAGGGTTGGTACCTGATTAACCGTCAGGATTACAGGTGTGCGGGTAGCACTGATACAGTTGTTTGCTGCATCGCGCGCCTGTACGTAAAATGTATAGGATCCGGGGGCCAGTGGTCCGGCTGGAGTGAAGCTGGTATTTCCGGTGAGCAGTGCCGTTCCTCCGGTGGGTGCACTGAACCAGTCGGCGGTGAGGCCTGAGGCTACTGATACGGTCAGTGCAGGTATCGGATCGCCCTCACATATAACCGGTGTATTGGGAGAAGTGGGTGCTCCAATGGGTGGACACACACAGTTGGGTGCATTCACGGCCTGCTGAACAGAGCAGCCTGTTGCCGGATTGGAGGCAATCAGTACTACGCTGTTTCCGGCCGGAATATTGATAATCTGGAAGTTGCCGCTTCCGCCGGTTACCGTTCCTGCTGTTGATGTCAGGTTGACGGCACTGGATGTTACTGCAATCGAATAAGTGAGCAGGTTGGGTGCACAGGTAACAGCACCAAGCGTGAAAGTGGGTCGCGGATTGACTGTAATGGTAAATGCCTGGGAAGCACCCGGGCATCCATTCAGGCTGGGGGTTACCACGAGATTGGCCACCTGAGTCATCTGACTTGTATTGGTGGCAGTGAAGGTGAATCCACCCGTTCCGCTGGCTGCCAGTCCGATTGACGGATTGCTGTTTGTCCAGGAGAACACGGCGCCACTGGTTCCGTTGAATCCGACGGCCAGGGTGGTGCCCGAGCATACCGTTTGGCTGAGAGGTGGTGTTACGATGGGGGGCGGGCTGACGCTAATATTGAATTCTACGGGTGTGCCCGCACAGCCCTGGGCTGTCGGTGTGACAGTGATGACTGCCAGTTCTGGTACGCCCACATTGGCAGCCGTGAAACTGATATTGCCTGTTCCGGAGGCTCCGAGTCCGATATTGGTGTTGGAATTGACCCAGTTGAACACAGCTCCCGGAGTGCCATTCAGCGGAATATTGACCTGCGTGCCGCCGCAGGGCGTCTGGCTGGATATTGGGCTGACCGAGGGCAGGGTGTTGACGGTGATGGTGAAATTCTGTGGCTGGGAAACGCAGCCGTTCAGCGTTGCGGAGACGGTTATGACAGAGGTAACAGCCGAGGAATTGCCATTTTGTGCAATAAAACTGATGTTTCCTGTGCCTGAGAGCGGTAGTCCGGTTGCAGCATTGTCGTTTGTCCAGGAGAAGGAGGCGCCTGTGCTTCCGGAAAAGTTTACCACTACAGGTTCGCCCGGACAAACGGACAGATTGCCCGGCTGAGTCAGTATTGGCAGTGCTTCTATGGCAAGTGTGACTGCTGTTCTGGTGGCGCTCACACAATTGGAAGCAATTTCGCGGGCTTCTGCATAAAAAGTATAGATCCCCGGTGCAGAGATACCGGTGGGGGTGAAGCTTGTATTTCCGCTGAGCAGGGGTGTTCCGCCGAGCGGGGTTGCGTACCAGTCGGCTGTTTCACCGGCACCAACAGTTACCGAGAGTGCCGGGATGGTGGCGCCGGCGCAAATTACTGCGTTGACCGGATCAGCCGGCGGCTGCACTGCCGGGCAGTTACAGTTGGGCGGGTTGACTGACTGTTGTACCAGGCAATTGCTGATGGTGTCGGTGGCCGTGATGGTGGTGCTGGAGTCTATGGGGATGAGATTGACCGTGTATGTGCCGTTGCCACCCGTTACCGCGCCATCGGAAGCCGAGACCACGTCGCCTGTGGTGGACAGAGTGATGGTGTAGGATAATGCATCCGGGGCACAGTTTACCGACAGGATGGTCAGGACAGGGTTGGCATTGACTCCGATTGTAAATGACTGTGCAGGACCGGTACATCCGTTCAGATCCGGTGTTACCACGATATTCGCCACTGTATCCGAGGGAATTGCAGCTGTGTTAAAAGATATATTTCCGGTTCCGGAAGCCCCCAGTCCTATGGCGGTGTTATCATTTGTCCAGAAATAAGTATTTCCTGTTCCGGAGAAAATGATATTAACGGGATCGCCTGCACATACGATTGTATTCCCGGGATTATTGATGGTGGGAGCAGGTATGACTGTGATATCAAAATTCTGGCTTGTGCCGGTACAGCCGTTGGCGGATGGGGTCACGGTCACTGTTCCTGTGACAGGATTATTCACACTGGCAGAGGTAAAACTGATATTGCCATTACCGCTTGAACCCAGTCCGATGGTTGTATTACTGTTTGTCCAGTCGAACACAGGGTTTCCAGTTCCGGAGAAAGTTACCTGTACGGGTGTTCCTCCACACACCGTCTGATCGGCCGGATCTGCTACGGTTGGAGTCGGGTTGATAGTGATAGTGAATGACACAGAAGCCCCGCTACAGGTGCCAATGACGGGTGTTGCGGTGATGGTTGCCACCTGTTGAGTTCCATTTGATACCGGTATGAAGCTGATATTACCCGTTCCGGATGCGGGTAAACCGATGGTTGTATTGCTGTTTGTCCAGTTAAAGGTGGCGCCGGAAGAGCCGGAGAACTGCACGCTGACGGGTGTTCCGGCACAGGCCGTCACGTTTTGCGGCTGATTCATGGTTGGGGCGGGTGTGACCGTAATATTGAAGCTGGAGGTGGGGCCGGTACATCCGTTTTCTGTGGCGGCTACCGTCAGGTTGCCTGTGATGGAGTTGTTCACCGTGGCTGCCGTGAAGCCGATATTACCTAATCCGGATGCTCCGAGTCCGATGGCTGTATTATTGTTGGTCCAGGCGAACGACGGGTTATTTCCCGTACTGGTGAAATTCACTGATACGGGAGCGCCTGAGCATACCGTGACATCCGGAATAGTATTGACAGAAGGTCCGGGTGTTACAGTGATGGTAAACAAAACGGGTTCGCCGGCGCAGATACCGCTGGTGGGAGTTACGGTTATATTCGCTGTCTGGCTGGAAGTAACCTGACTGGCTGTGAAGCTGATATCCCCCGTTCCTGAGGCGCCGAGCCCGATATTGCTGTTGTCGTTTATCCAGTTGAAAACAGGGTTATTACTTCCCACGAAAGATACATTCACCTGGGCGCCTTTGCACACTGTGATATTGGCGGGCTGATCCACTGTTGGTACCGGATTTACCGTAATCGTAAAGTTCTGATTTTGTCCGACACACCCGTTTTCCGATGGTGTGACCTGAATAGTGCCGGTCGTTACAGCCCCGACGGGAGCTGCTGTGAAAGAGATATCGCCGGATCCGTTGGAAGCCAGGCCTATGCCTGTATTGGTGTTCGTCCAGGTGTAAATGGGATTATTGCCTGTTCCGCTGAACAAGACCTGCACCTGGTCGCCGGAACATACGATCTGGTTGGGCGGGTCTGTTACTGCCGGAGTGGGGTTTACCGTTACTGTGAAGTCAACCGGCGTGCCTTCGCAGCCGTTGAATACCGGCGTTACAGAAATATTGGCTACCTCTGTATTGATGCCGTTCAGAGCAATAAAGTTGATATTTCCTGCGCCACTGGATCCAAGGCCGATATTGGAGTTGTCATTGGTCCATTGAAAAGTGGCGCCTGAAGTTCCCGAGAAGCTCACGGCAACGATTGTTCCGCCGCAAACCGTGACATCATTGGGCTGGTTAACAGCCGGGGCCGGGTTGAGAGTAATCGTGAAAGTCTGACTGGGTCCGACACAGCCATTTTCCGACGGAGTAACTGTTACAGTAGCGGTGGTACTGCTGGTAACCGGGGCCGGTGTGAAGCTGATATTACCCGTTCCAGAGGCATCCAGTCCGATGGCGGTATTGCTGTTGGTCCAGGTATAATCGGGATTTCCGGTAACGGGAGTGAAATTCACCTCCACCGGATTTTGTCCGCAAATAGTAATATTGGGTGGATCCTGCATGGTGGGGCCCTGATTGACCGTCACATCCACGGTGCTGGTGGATGTACAGGCATTATCGTCGGTGGCAGTGAAAGTGTAGGTATTTGTGCCCACCGGTGCGTTGGTTACCTGTGTATTCAGTTGCGTGGGGGTGGCGATATTCCCGGGGCCTGTCCAGAGCGTACTTCCCACCGAGGGAGGGTTTGAGAGCGTTGCCTGCAGGTTGAAGGGTTGTCCGGAGCATACTGGATTGGGGTTGGCAGAAACCGTGGAGGAGCCATCCCAGCAGGTGACGGTAATATTGGAGAATGTTACGGATTCGTTTGCCGCCCAGGTTTGTGTTTGTACGATCAGGCCGACGGTGCCGGCGCCGTTGGTGCATACGGGGCCGTATGTGAGTGTTCCGGACTGGGCTATGCTGCCGGGTACGCCGATCAGCCGGGTGTCAACGGTAGTTCCATTTACCTGAAACTGCACATACAGAAAATCCCAGCATTGGGCGCAGCCGCCTTCGTCGGGCATGGTGGGGTCACCGGCGCAGGGTGGAACTCCGAACGGACATTCGTCGCTTGCCTCCATATTGCCTGATCCGGAAAAAGGCAGGGAGAAGTTATAGTTCAGTGAAATAGATACTGAGCTGCATGAGGATACACTCACCGGGCCGTAGGTATTGGTTGTCACAGAATCGGTATTGGTATAGGTGGTACCCGGATCGCTGAAGATGACCGTTTGGGCATAGAGGGAGGAGCTGATACTCCAGAGGGTTGTCAGGGCTGCGAACAGAACTCGGATATGGCGCATGGCAGGAATATTTGGAACAAAAGTACAATAGAAATATGCTGTGTGATACCCTGAAGGCCACGCTGTAGGATATTTGCCCTGATCTGCTCGTTCCTGTGGTTTTTTGTGCTCCCAACGACGGCTGTTGCGTTTTATCGTTATACCCGGGGCTGGGGAGACGCGATGAATCGCGTTTGTACGACTGAATCTCTTTACAGGCGATTGTATTGGTGATCGCTGCCCGACGAGCCTTATCTATACGCACAATATCTCTTCCCAGACAGTGGTATATCCTGGCGAAAGTTTGCTCTGACTGGTTAGTCGGGTTTGTCTGCCGGTATTTTGTGCACCGGTTTTGATGGTGTTCCGGCCATATCTGACGTTCAGGGAGTCGAAAACGGTCATCAGTTGCTGATGCTTGTCCCGGTCAACCGGATCAAACATGCACAGTTGCGCACCCTGATCGGGAGGTGTTATTCCGCTTAGCAGTACGCCCGCCCGCTTGTACCTGTATCCGGATCTGAATATTTTTTCAAGTGCGTAATGAGCTGCGCGAATGATGGGCAGGGTACTGCTGGTGGGAGCGGCGAATGACACACTGAAGGCTCCGCCGTATTGTGGCTCCTCCTTTGCGAAGCGATTGGTTTGCAGAAACACTGTGAGTGTGGAGGCCTGTCCGTTCTGGCGTCTCAGTTTTTCTGCGCAGCGGGCTGCGAAGTCAGCCACAGCTGCCCGCAGCTCGGGCCCGGCCGGGACGGGTTGTCGGAAAGACCGCGTGGTACCTATACTTTTTCTGGCTGGAATTTCTGTTTCCGCCTTGACAGAGGGAACTCCCTGCAGCTCCTTTTTGATCCGGAGCCCTGTCACGCTCAGATTCGCGCGTACCCAGGCATCACTCGCTTGTGTGAAATCATGAGCTGTTTTTACGCCATGCTGTTGCAGAAATACGGCATACTGGCGACCGATACCCCATACATCACCGATTTCGGTTGCCTGCAGCGCCTTACGGAAGTCGCCTGAAAGCAACTGTACACCATTACCTGACTTGTCCTTTTTTGCCAGCCGGTTGGCTATTTTGGCCAGTACCTTCGTGGGGGCTACACCTACACAGACCGGTACGCCTACGCAGCGGAGAATAGTTTCCCTGATTTCGAGCGCCCGGGCGTACAAATCCGTATGCTCCATACCGGTAAAATCCAGAAAAGCCTCGTCAATGCTGTATATTTCCACTTCGGGAGCAAACCTGTGTAACAGATTCATGACCCGTGCCGACATATCCCCATACAGGGCATAGTTGGAGGAATACACCTGCAGCCCATTTTTTTTGATCTTGTCCTGTATCTCGAAGAATGGTTGTCCCATGGCAATGCCCAGGGCTTTTGCCTCCTCGGAACGGGCCACCACACAACCGTCATTGTTCGATAAAACCACCACAGGCACACCGCGCAGACCCGGGTTAAATACCCTTTCACAGGAAACATAAAAATTATTGACATCCACGAGTGCGGTCATATCAGGTTTTTTTGATGATATAGGTGACTACCCCCCAGATCAGCAGTTCGTCATTTTCGTGGATATCTATGGGCGGATAAGCGGGGTTTGAGGCAATCAAACGCACCAAAGGCCCCCTTATTTCAAGCTTTTTTACAGTGAATGAGTTATTCAGGCAGCATACGGCAATGGAGCCGTTTCTGTGTTTGAGCGACCGGTCCACGACCAGCACATCGCCATCATCTATACCGTCTCCAGTCATGGAGTCTCCCTGCACGCGCACTACAAACGTGGCATCCGGGTTTTTGACCAGTTCCCGTTTCAGATCAATCCGTGCTTCCAGGTAGTCGTCGGCCGGAGAAGGAAACCCCGCCGTCACGGAGCCGTCAATCCGGATGACCGAAATAGAGTCAATCTGTCGTACGGTATAAAATCGCCATTCGGAAGATGGCACAGCAAATCCTTCCGTTCCCATAGTACATTTTGTTTTGAGGAGGCAAAAATAAAACATTTTGTAAATTCTGACGCATTTAAATACAATTTGTTTTTTTTGAATTAAGTCAATCGGTTTTATCTTTGTCCGCATGGCAAATATCAATCCGGGACATTCACCGGTGGATGACGGTTCTGGTGGTGGAGACCTGCCGGCGTTCACTTTCCGGGCAATTGCGCTGTTGTTCGGGCTTTTGTTTGTATTTCTCATACCACCGCTCCAGTCCCCTGATGAACCGGCGCACTTTCTGCGGGCATACCAGATCAGTGAGGGAGGGTTTTTCCCGGAAAAGCGGGATAACAGAATGGGTGGCATGTTGCCATCGGCGGTGGTGATGATGTGCGATTCGTTCATGCGTCTCAGGTGTGGACTGGAGGTATCTCCTGTACAGGTACCACATAAATCCCGTGTATTTGCCGACTTTGCGAATACGGCCATGTATGCTCCGGTGGCCTATCTGCCTCAGGCTTCGGGCATTGCAATTGCGCGCATGATGGGTGCCACACCGTCCGGCATGCTTTATGCTGCCCGTCTGGGCAATCTGTTTGTATGGTTGCTGTTCATATCAGCTGCCATACGAGTGGCGGGTGCATGGAGTAACATGGTTGTCTTTGGGGCCCTGTTGCCTGCCGGGCTGGTCATCAGTGCATCTGCGAGTGCAGATGTGCTGACGAACGGGATCTGCTGGTGGCTGGCAGCACGCCTGCTGTCGGGTCGTATTGACTGGCAGGGTATGGCCGGACTGGCGGTGGCGGCGGTTGGTAAACTGATTGTCTTCCCGCTGGCTCTGTTATCCCGGCCGGGTGGTGCATCATACAGAAAAATGTTACTCCTGTTGCTGGCGGGGCTGTTTGCTGCGCTGGGGTGGGGTTTCCTGGCGAAAGGCTGGTTTATACCCTACGACCATTACCATCAGGCGTATCGCGATATGCAGACACTGAATCCGGGAGTAGATCCTGGCAGGCAGGCGGCGTACATTATGAATAA
Organism: uncultured Bacteroidota bacterium; assembly: GCA_903925535.1. GTDB lineage: Bacteria > Bacteroidota > Bacteroidia > Chitinophagales > Saprospiraceae > M3007. The sequence goes on from CAIYFY010000523.1 coordinate 14,833, forward strand.
TCCGGTCGCATTTGCGGGTACCGTTACTACATCACTGGTACGCGCACTGCCTTCGGCGGCGGCTCATTTTGTGGGAAAATTCGGCTGGGAGAAAAATTACATACCCTCCGGCTGGATTGCAGTGCTGTGGCTGGTGCTGGCAGCGGCCCTGTGTACCGTGAAAAACCCGTTGCCGCTGCGGTGGCGCCGGCTGGCAGCAGTGATTGTGTTGATATACGTGACCGGTTTCGCTATCACAAACTATATGCTGTGGAACGCCGTCGGTGCTGACAGCATGGATAACTGGCAGGGCAGGTATTTTGTGCCTGTTGCACCTGCTGCGGGGCTGATTTTCGGAAACACATTTTTTGTGCGATGGGAGAGGGCCGTTCTCCGTGTCGGACTTTTGCTGCTGGTGCTGGGCAATATCAGTATGATCTGCAGTATCCTTGAAAGGTATCAGGGTCTTATTTTTTCCGTTCCGTTACATATGTGAGCAATTCCCGCATAGCTTCTCTGGCGGAATTGTCAGGCAGTGTATCGAGGATGTTGAAAGCTTCCTGCCGGAACCGGTACATGACCTGCCGCGTATATTCTATACCGCCGCTTTCGCGAACGAAGCGGATGACTTCGGCTACTTTTTCACTTTTGTGGCTCTGATTTTTCACGATATTGATAATCCGGCGTCGCTCCAGCCATCCTGCGTTGTTCAGGGCATAAATAAGGGGCAGCGTCATCTTTTTTTCCTTGATATCAATACCGAGCGGTTTGCCCACGTCGTCGTCGCCGAAGTCGAACAGGTCGTCTCTGATCTGGAAGGCCATACCCATTTTTTCGCCGAACAGTTTCATCCGGGCTTCGAGTTCCTCGTTGCCGTCCACGGTGCTGACGGCTCCGGCGCAGCAGGCGGCTGCTATGAGTGAGGCGGTTTTCTGGCGTATAATTTCATAATAAACAGACTCCTCGATATCGAGGCGGCGGGCCTTTTCCATTTGCATCAGTTCACCTTCTGCCATTTCGCGCACTGCACCATTGATTACCTCGAGCATTTTATACTGCTTTTGGCGCACTGCGAGCAGGAGTGCCTGCGACAGGAGGAAATCGCCCACGAGTACGGCGATCTTGTTTTTCCAGAGTGCATTGATGGAGAAAAATCCGCGGCGCATATTGGCGTCATCCACCACATCGTCGTGGACGAGCGTGGCGGTATGTATCAGCTCTATGAGAGCAGCGGCTGTGTAGGATGCTTCGTTGACCGAACCAAATATCCTGGCGCTGAGCAGGGTAATCATGGGTCGTACCTGCTTTCCCTTTCGCTGCACGATATACCAGGTGACCTTGTCAAGGAGCGGCACG
>CAIYFY010000524.1 GCA_903925535.1 uncultured Bacteroidota bacterium
ACTTACCCGAACGCTCAGTGGTTTGAAGTTCGTCACGAGATTGACCTCGACAACAATACACTGAAGCTTTGGGTAAACAACAATTTCGTTGCAATCATACCTTACCCGAACAACCTCGGTGGTATTGACTTCTACGGCACAAATAACGTCAGCACATTCTATACCGACGATGTTGAGTATGTTTCTCTGCCTCCGGTTGTTTACAATGTTGACTTCTGCGAATCAGCTGTTGATATCAACGGACTGATGGTCGGTGCTCCGGGTGTTTCCCAGACTTCCGGTCTGTACGACAATACATCCGCCACTGCATCTGCTTCTGATCCGGTAGTTGACTGCTGGAATGAAGCAAATGGTGCCGATATCGTAGATAATTCTATGTGGTACACTTTCATCGGTAACGGAAACGCTTACCACATTGAAACAGTACCTTGCAACGCTACCAACTACATTGGTACTCAGCAGCAAGATCCGGGCGACACTCAGATTCTGGTATATGCCGGCGACGACTGCACAAACCTCACTGAGGTTGTTTGCAACGACGACCTGTTCGCAACTGGTGACCCGGACTGGCGTGCAGGCGTGGATATTGAAACTGAAAACGGCCAGACATACTACATGTTGGTTGACGGCTTCAACTTCAGCGGCACAATTGCCACGGGTGAATTCTGTATCGAAGTAACCCAGATTGCCAGCGTAACCTGCGCTGACGGTGCTGTTGGTTCATATGCCGTTCCAAATCCGTTCCTTTGCTTCGAAGCTCAGCTCGCAGATCTGATCACACTCGATGAGGCAAGCTTTGTACTTCCGACAGAAGGTCCGATCGCAGGTATGGCATGGGCACTTTCTTCCGGTCCGATTCCTTCAGACACCTGGCCTTCAGATGACGCTTCCTTCCTCGGCAGCACCGGTTTCCTGAATGCTCCGTTTACCGTTGGTCTCGTGAACGATGGTTCTATCTTCCCGGCCGGTGTTTACTACCTCACTCCGGTTGTACTGGGTGGTGGCACGCTGGTTGACCCAACCCTCGGCTCAAACATCAACAACGTGGATCCTTCCGGTGGCTGCTTCTTCGTAGGTGCCTCCACGCAGGTACTGATGCTCCCGCTGCTCGACGATATCACAGCTACAGCTACTACATCAAGCGGCGCTGTTAACCTGACTCCGGGCGGCGGACTTGGTTCTCTGCTCGGCGACGACTCGTTCTACACATACAGCTGGAGCAATGGTGCTACCACGCAGGATCTCTCCGGAGTACCTGCAGGTACATACACCTGCACAGTAAATGACGTAAGCGGATGCGCACTGGAAGATGTTGTCACAGTTCAGGTAACGGTAGGAACCGTTGACCCGACTTCCGTTCAGTCATTCACCGTGAGCCCGAACCCGACAACCGGTACGGTTATCGTGAATCTGGCTCTTGCTCAGTCATCCGAGGTTCGCGTTGAAGTGGTAAACACCTTCGGCCAGACTGTTCAGACACTCAACATTGGCAAGGTGGATAACCTGACCCAGCGTGTTGAACTGGGCAACCTGCCACAAGGCTCTTACTTCCTCCGCGCAACGGTTGACGGCGAAACTGCTGTACGCCGCGTAGTGGTACAACGCTAAACTGACCGCAACCTCTGGTTGCAGTGGAATTTTTATATCCCGAATTCTTTCTACGGAAGGAATTCGGGATTTTTTATAGCTGCAGAAGAATAGTGGGATCGGTTATCTTTTCATCGCTGGCCAGAAGAACAGCCTTGCTGATAATGACCGACAAAAGTGTATCTCCCTCAAAAGGCAGGTATATCGGCTCTTTGTCACGTCGGGCCGCCTGATCCGGAACTATACACAGATACTTGTCATTCGGCGACATCAGTATATTACCGCTGCCACAGTGTATTTTATAGAGATGTCTGGTGCCCTGTACCAGCAGATAGCGACCCTCAAAACGACATTGCGGAGCAATTTTCAACCGGGGTATCATTTTTTTCAACGCCTCCAGTCGTACCTCTCCGCTGGCCGACAACTCTTCGGCAAAAGCGTAGCGATTCCAGTAGTCTCTCAGTCGCTGATTACCCGAATCCTGCCAGTTTGGATCATTGCCAATGCTACATACACCCACAAACAGATCAACGTCCCGCATCAGCTCGGAAAACACAACCGGTGGTACATCCGGCATATTCACCTGACGCCCCTGATAGCTGAAACGAACCTGATCGGTATAAATATACTGGTATATACCCGAATCAAGGGTATCATCCAGATCATTGGTTTCTGTCCAGAATTCAATGCGGTATTCCCAGGACAGCGCGTCCTTGTGCGGGGTGACAGGGTTGTAAAAGTCTCCCTGTAATTTATAGTTCCAGCCTCGCAAACCACAAAGCGCAGCAAACTGATGCTGCCGAAGTACGTGAGCGGCAAAACGGTTGGAATAGGAACTGGTGCGTATCTCCGGGGGCGTAACCACATAAACTTCCCGGTACGCCTGTTTGAATGGCTGTGTAATTTGTTGCTCTTCCAGCCAGTTGCGCCAGGCCAGCACATCATCAGCCGCTACCAGAATGGGGTGCCACAGTGTAACCCGGGTATCAGCGGGAAATATTTCTGTGATTATGCCTTCAGGGCTGTGCCAGTTACCCTCATGAAAAATGGCATCGGTTATTTTTGTTTCGTACTCCAGTCGCCACACAAGCCGGCGACCGATAAATTTCAAAACCGGATGATTGAGGAGCCTGTCGGCCAAATGAGCGTAAGTCCAGGTACGTTTTTCAAGCCAGGCAGATTCAAGCGTTCTGGAGATACCTCCCAACGCATCCTTTATTTCACCCTGCCGGTTTACAAGTGCTTTGTACGCCGCTGCCTGTTCTTTTTTGACGGATACCGGAGCTGATTTCAATGTTTTCAAACTGACCTTCTGTATCCACCTGATCAGTACACCGGCATTGTTTTCAATACTGAGTACAGCTTCATATTCCCCGAAATCAAAAGCGGCCATACCATTCTCATCCAGCCCGAAGTCGGGTATCCCGATTTCCATCAACGCTCCCGGTGTCAGATTATCGCGTGAAGCCAATTTTTGGAGTACTTTTTCAATTGTACCCCTGATTGTTTTGTTCACCGCTCTCTTCTGCTGCCGCAGAATGTGTATAATACCCGAATTATCAGGCATTAGTGCAAAGGCATGGATACAGGCGTTTCCGGTTTTCACAGAAAGCGGACCAAGACCGGGTACTTTTTTGAATGACAAATCAGCCAGATCGGAGAGCGCCTGCCTGATACCGGGTTTGTCTGAGAGACTCAGGCCTGCATACCAGATGAACGGAGAAACCCAGGCGGGAATATCCGGTTTATACCTCCACATATTCTGCTGATTCGGCAAGTTTTTATGGTCTGAACGAAGTAATTCGCACCATTTTTCCAAGAACGTGACAATTTTCTCTGCCAGACTGACCGTGTCAAGATCTCCGGTTATTTCCGTCACATCCTTGTTCCACTTCGGCGAAGGGGCGCTTTTATCGCTGTAATCAAGACATAATTTAAGCAGTTCCCTTACCCTGGTATTATTCACTGCCAACAACTGACCCGTAACCTGAGCAAACTCCCCGTAATACCTGTCGGTAAATAGCTCCCTGTACAACCCGTCAGAGTTGGTGGCTGAGGGAGAATTCAGTTCATCGAGTGTTTTTTGCTGAAATGCCGTCGGATGACCAGCTTTCTTTTTCAACTTGATATACAAGTGTTTCAGGGAAAGGGCAAGCAGCTCCCGTTTAATGAATGCGCCCTCTTTGTTTATAAAAGTTGCGAATAAATGAGCCAGTTCAAATTGCGCATCTGTATTGCGCATCATCTGAATATGCTGAATAAAGGAGGCCCAGCTGCCTTCAGTATGTCCGGGAAGCAGTGTCCGAATCAGTTCGGAGACCCATGCGCCTCCGGATTCCGGATCTTCGTCGAAGGCAACGATCAGCCGAATGACTACCTCGCTGCGGGTGTCAGCGGGCATTTTTATGAGTTTTTTCCACGACTCAAGCTGTTCCGGATGGTGTACGGTGCCCGTTGACATCTTCTCCGAAATATCAGAAATCAGGCTCCCTGTGTTATCTCTGCCAGCGAACCGATCCTTTAAAATCTGTAAGAAACTGTGCTTAGCCACCCACCAGAGGAGTTGTTTTCACAAAAGTGACAGTTGTTTTATTCATCATCCTGATTGGAGCTTCGAGATCTTCCACCTGTACATCATCCACCAGAACAAAATAGGCATTTTGCTGAAAAGCCTTGAGCGCCCTGTACCCGTGGGCCTCCGGATCGGGCATTTCTCCCGGTTTTCGCTTCTCCCGAACACCGTTCAGCAGGCGCTCCTTTTCATCCATTTCAAAGGCAAGTGCCATGAATCGCTGGTGTTTTTCATCTTCTCTTCTCCTGATTTCCTCTTCCACGCGCAGCATGATAATTTCACGAAGCGACATCACCTCGGAGTCGACGGGGACCGATATCTCCTGAATCAGTTTACCTGTCAGGGTTTCATCCTTGAAAATGACCGAAAATGCCATAAATAATTTATTTTTGGAAAGGTAGGAATTAATTTTAAAACAAAATCAGTCATTAAGTAATTCCTCCAGTTTTCCGGCACCCTTCAGGAGTTTCAATACAGAAA